>NZ_WKFA01000056.1:0-38949 GCF_021605325.1 Pseudomonas sp. PA-7-1E | reverse complement strand
AAAACCCCCCCCCCACCCCCCCCCCCCCCCGAATTATTCCCCTGCGCCCCCCGCCACGCCATGTGCAGCTCAAACGAGCGCACCGGCAACGGCGGATCCTCGGCACGCAAACCACCCGCCGAGGTCAGCGCTTCCGCCGCATAATCCGGCACGGTGGCCAGAATGTCAGTACCCGCCAGCAACGTACCCAAGCCATTGAACTGTGGCACCGCGAGCACTACGTGGCGCTTGCGGCCGAGTTTTTCCAGTTCTTCATCGATAAACCCGCTCAAGTCACCGGCAAAGGACACGAGCGCGTGGGGCCGTGAGCAGAAGTCATCCAGGCTCAGCGAGCCCGGTACGCTGTCGGCGCGCAGCAGTTTGGGCAGGCTGCGGCGCAGTACCTTGCGCTTGGCGTTGGCGGGCAGGTCGGCGGTGTAGCTGACGCCAATGGAGATTTCACCGGAGGCCAGCAGGCCGGGCATCAGGATGTAATTGACGCGGCGTACCACCAGCACAATGCCGGGGGCTTCGGAACGCAGGCGTTTGAGCAACTGCGGGAGCAAGGCGAACTCCACGTCGTCGGACAGGCCAATGCGAAACACGGCGGTGCTGGTGGCCGGGTCGAATTCGGCGGCGCGGCTGACGGCGGTGGAGATCGAGTCCAGGGCCGGGGAGAGCAGGGCGAAGATTTCCACGGCGCGAGCCGAGGGTTCCATGCTGCGCCCGGTGCGCACGAACAGGGGGTCATCGAACAACCCGCGCAGGCGTGACAACGCTGCGCTGATGGCCGGCTGGCCGAGGAACAATTTCTCGGCGGCGCGGGTCACACTGCGCTCATGCATCAAGGTTTCGAATACGATCAAGAGGTTAAGGTCGACACGACGCAGGTCGTTACGGTTCATCTTGTGTCCTGGAAGAGTCAGCAAACTTGATGTGAGCGGTCACGTAGCAACCCCCTGAGGTTCGATTCAGAAGGATGACCGGCATGAATCTTACGGGGAAAGGCTGGTACTCTGCACCGGCTAATTGATTTTTCCTACGATAGTTGAGGTGTGTTCCTCGCTCGCGGAATCAATGACAGGCATGTCGACTATTAATGGTGACCGGTGGTCTTACCCCCAAAGCCCAGATAAAGTTCATGGCATTAGAGGTTACTTTGACGAGGTTTGCGATGTCCCGCACGATCCGTTTTCACAAGTTTGGTCCGGCCGAGGTGCTCAAATGCGAAGAGCATGCGGCCGCGCAGCCCGCACCGGGCGAAGTGCAGGTGCGTGTCGACGCGATCGGCATCAGTTGGTACGACATTCTGTGGCGCCAGAACCTGGCGTCTTCCCACGCACGCCTGCCTTCTGGCCTGGGCCATGAGATGGCCGGGGTTGTGGTTGCCCTGGGCGATGGCGTGGATGACTTGGCGGTCGGCGATAAAGTCGCCAGTTTTCCGGCCGAGAGCCCCAATGATTACCCGGTGTATGGCGAGCAGATCGTCTTGCCCCGTTCGGCCCTGACCCGGTACCCGGATGTCTTGAGCCCGATTGAAGCCAGCGTGCATTACACGCCGTTGCTCATCGCGTACTTTGCGTATATGGACCTGGCGCGGGTCAAACCCGGCCAGTTTGCCCTGGTGACCGACGCCAGCCACTGTGCCGGCCCTTCGTTTGTGCAGCTGGGCAAGGCCCTGGGTGTGCGGGTGATTGCTGCCACCAAAGACAGTGCTGAACGTGAATACCTGCTGTCCCTCGGGGCGGAAAAGGTCATCGTTACCGAAGAACAAGACCTGCTGATGCAGATCAACAAGTTCACCGACAACCGTGGCGTCGACGTGGTGTTCGATGGCCTGGGTGGCCCGCAGATGTCGCTGCTCGGTGATGTCCTGGCGCCGCGTGGCAGCCTGGTGCTGTATGGCCTGCAAGGTGGCAACCAGACGCCGTTCCCGGCCTGTGCGGCGTTCCAGAAGAACATTCAGTTCTTTGTGCACTGTATCGGCAACTTCACCGGCAAGCCGGAGCTGGGCATTATCCAGGACCAGGTGGCGTTGCAGCGTGCGTTGCGCGATATCAACCAACTGACAGCCGACCGTGTGCTTGTCCCACTGAAAACCACGGTATTTCCGTTCAGTCAGTTCGTCGAAGCGCACCGATACATGGATGAATGCCCTTGCCGCGAACGGGTGGCGTTGCAGGTTGAAGCTGTTTGAGCTGTAGGAGTATTCGCAAATGAATACTCCGGCGCCTGAGCTGATGAGGCAAATGCGCCATTTGACAGGGCTTAACCCGCACCGGGGTTGAGCCGCCGCACGGGCGCTGCGCCCCGTAAACAATACCGTTATTGCCCTACGCCGCCCTGAAATCCAGTGCGGCGCTGTTGTGTGGGCGTCATTTAAGTTGGGTTGGCAGGCCATCTGAACTGCTTTTCGACGCTGTTCTGTATCTGTTAATCATTGTTTGAGTGCCGATAATTGAGCCTTCTTTGTCATCTCAAGGATTGAGCCATGATTGAATGCCGGGCATTAACATCTCGCGCTTGCGGAACTAACGATGGTCTGATTTTTTTTCGAAAAGTACAAAGTGTGCGCCCCGTCGTTTTGCAAGAAGCCAGGATGAGTGGATGATTAATATTTGTCGGATGCTTCTCTAATTTCTTAGTTAAAGCAGTGTAGGACGTTGTCAGAGCCTTCCTAAGGCTGGCGGTCTTTGGCGCTGTAAGGCGCGCAGCTACGTGGTTCACGTCCTGGGATAGTCATCGACTGTTCTTTTGGTTGTACCTGCACTTTTGTTGCAGAGTGCTAATGTTGAATCCATGTCGTGCTGCGCAACGGATGACAAGCCTACAAGTGTAATAGGTCGAGCGCTCCTGTGTGGTAGTTGCTCGAAACTAATATTTCAACTCAGGTAGTAGAACGATGAGCACTATTCACGAACAAGCCATGAGCTATGTTTACCAGCAAGTTTTGCAACGTTTAGTGGGGCACTTTACCCGTGCTGAACGTACGGTGCTTCAATTGCTGATCCAGCGAATCGTGGTGGCCGCCGGTGGCATGGAGCAAGTGGGGAATTACAAAGTACTGATCGGGCACGGCGGCGGCGCAGTCAGCAGCTACACCTTGGCGATGCTGCGCGCTGCGCAACTGACCATCGCTGGGCGCGCGCCCAAGACTTTTCATTTGCGTGTGGCCACGTTGCGGCACGCGGGTATGACTCAGGCCACGCTCGATTCGCTGCACCACGGCTACGGCGCGCTATTTTTCCACGATGACCCACGGGTGGAACTGTTGATGGTGGAAAACCACGAAGTGCTGCCCTTCAATCATCAACGGCCTGCGGCCAGTGCCGGGCGTGAAGTGAGCCGGCGCAACAAGCTGATGATCGGGCACCTGACGTCCGGCGACATTCGTGCCACCCTGTGCAACGACACTTTTTTGGCCCTCGGCGATTTCTACCAGCGGGTCGCCACCTGGAATGGCGGCGTGCATGCTCTGGTCAGCGGCGACTCGGTGCGCAAGCAAAGCCAATATATCGCGTGGCTGAAAAAAAGCGCCTTGGCAACCGGCCTGACATTCGCACCCGCTAACCCGTCGTCGCTCAGTGCATGGTTTGCACGCATGGAGGAATGGAGTGTCGGTTGCTACCGCCACCTGTATGGCGAGCACTACGCAGGCGCTGAGAGTCCTGGCCGGGGCGGGCACCGTCATGTGGCATATATCGGCATTGCCGACCTGCTTGACGACGTGGACGTTGCCCAAGCGCCACTGCTCACTCAATTCCTCGCCCACAAGCGGGACCCATTCGAGTTCCACTTCAGCCATCCTGCTTACCCCAACCCTTTACTCATGGCGCATATGCATGGGTTGCAGGCCCAGTGCCTGCGCGAACTCTCCTACGAACATGGCGTCGAGGGGTTCTTGCGTCAGGCGGCGGACTACCTGCATCGAAGACAGGTACCTGTTGCGTTGATCACCGAAGCGTGTGCTCTGCAGGGCCAACTGTTGTCTACAGCTTGTGCTCAGGCGTTCTCTGGCCTGGACGAAAGCCAATTGACCTGCCTGGTGTTCGCGCCGTTCGTCCAGCATGGCGAACGCCTGGAGGGTTACTTGCGTCAATGCCATCCCGGCATGCTGGTAGCGCTCCCCGAGCTCCACAAGGCCCTGCAGGGCAAGCCCGTCGCGGACATGCTGCACCAGTGGCTGATGGATATCAGCGGGTTGTCGCTGCCGTTGTTGCAGCACCTGTACCGCAAATGCCCGCTGCCGGGCAAACGCAGTGCGCGTGTATGTGAACCTCGTTTCAAGCGTTCCAAGGCTCGTATCACTCAAATGTCGGGACGCTAGTCGCGTGTATTCACCTATGGAAACTGGTGATCAGCGATGAACCTGAGGGGAGAGCGACAGGCAGACTTTGCCTATCAGGCGGTGTATCGCTACATGATCAACCTGATCAATGAAGTCAGCCGGGAAGCACCGGTCAAGCTACCGTCCCTGCGCCAGTTGGCGACGCGGTTGAACGTGTCAATCTCGACGATTCAGTACGCTTACTCGCTGTTGGAAAAAGAAGGGCGAGTGTACTCGGTAGCCAAATCCGGCTACTTCGCCTGGCCCGTGGCCGCAACCATGCCCATCATGGCGGGGACGGACCTGCTCGAGCGCTTGTATACAGCCGCCCGGCGCCCGGCGATGGTTGTGCTCAGCAATGATGAACCAGCGCTGCTGGGGTCCCTCGATGGCGCGTTGCTGGCGCTGGAGCGCCAACTGGTGCGCCGGTATCCCCATCATCTGCAACCGTCGCAACCTTGTGGCGTGTGGGAGTTGCGTGCTGCATTGGCAGCCCGTTATACCGCGTCGCCCACCCGTTGTTGGCAAGCTGATGAGGTGTATATCGGTGCCGACCTTCAGGGCGTTCTGGAAATCCTCGTTGATGCCCTGGACCTTAAAGGCACGGTGGTGGTAGTTGAATCGCCGTGCGATTACCTGGTCCTGCGCCTGCTACAGGCCGCTGGCGTGCGCGTCATTGAATGGCCCTGGCGTGCCGACGGTCGCCCGGACTTGACCACATTGGAGCACCTGCTGCGTCATGAACCGGTGCACCTCGTGCTGCTCTCATCCGTGGTCAGCATGCCTTCGGGTAACGCCATGACCGACCCCGAGCGGCTGCACGTAGCGCGTCTGCTCGACCAGCACGGCTGCTGGTTGCTGGAGAACGATACCTTTGGTGACCTGAGCTTTGCGCCGCCCGGATCGGCCTTGCGCAGCCTGGTCAACCCAGAGCGGCTGATCGTGTTTTCTTCGTTCGAAAAGGTTTTGGGCCCGGAAGCGCCCTTTGGTTACCTGCTGGCGCGGCAGATGAGCAATGAATTGCAACGCCAGTTCTTGCTGCGTTCGTTTCGACTGTCCGCCATTCGTCAACGCGCCATTGCGCGGCTGTACGAAAGCGGTCGGTTCGACCAGCACCTTCACACGCTGCGCCAGCGCCTGCATGAGCAGGCGCACGCCATGAGTCACCGCTTGGATGCGCGTATGCAAGGGTGTGTGCATTACCGCATGCCCGTGGCCGGGGCGAGTTTCTGGTTGCAGTCGACGGCGCCGGTGGATATGCGCCTGGTGTTTCAGCGCATGCTCGCCCAGCAGGTGGTGATTGCCCCAGGCGAACTGTTCAGCCTCAGTGGTTTGCATCACCAGCATATGCGCTTGAGCCATACCTTCAGCGGCCATCCCAACCTGGACATCGCCCTGGATACGCTGGCGCAGACGCTCCTGCAGGCCCAGACCGAGTAGGAGCGAGCTTGCTCGCGAAAAACGTCAACGATAACGCGCGCTGCCTGAATAAACGCGGCGCCTGTGAGTTTTTTGCGAGCAAGCTCGCTCCTACAACTATCCAATGTGTGAGCCGGCTTGCCTGCGATAGCGGCCTGACAGCCGATCAGGATGTAGCGTATGAAATTTCTCTTCAGACCGTCGGATCGATACCGTCGCGCAGTAGTCCAAGTCCCAGTAAACTGTCATTTTTTCCGAATCCTTCTTTGCGAGGTTATGCATGACTATCAGTCCTTTTGCGGGCAAGCCGGCACCAGCCCAGTTGCTGGTGGATATCCCGCGACTGGTCACGGCCTATTACACCGGCCAGCCTGATGCAGCGATCTCCACTCAGCGCGTGGCTTTTGGTACCTCCGGGCACCGTGGCAGTTCGTTCGAACTGAGTTTCAACGAGTGGCATGTGCTGGCTATCAGCCAGGCCATTTGCCTGTACCGCGAAGCTCAGGGCATTACCGGCCCTTTGTTTGTCGGCCTGGATACCCATGCATTGTCGACGCCAGCCGGTGCCAGCGCCTTGGAAGTACTGGCGGCCAACGGCGTGCACGTCATGCTGGCCGAGGGCGACGAATACACGCCGACGCCGGCGATTTCCCACGCCATCATCTGCTATAACCGTGGCCGTACCAGCGGCCTGGCGGACGGTATTGTGATTACACCGTCCCACAACCCGCCGCAAAGTGGCGGCTACAAGTACAACCCGCCTAACGGTGGCCCAGCCGATACTCACGTCACCAAGTGGATCGAAGCCAAGGCCAACGAACTGCTTGCCAACAAGCTGGCCGGAGTCAAGCGCATCACTCACGCCCAGGCGCTCAAGGCCGACACCACCCATCGCCATGACTACCTCAACAGCTATGTGGCCGACCTGATCAATGTGATCGACATGGACGCTATCCGCAGCGCCGACCTGCGCTTGGGCGTGGATCCGCTGGGCGGAGCAGGGGGGCGCTACTGGTCGGCGATTGCCGAGCACTACCGTTTGAACCTGGAGGTGGTGAATACCGAGGTCGACGCCACCTTTCGCTTCATGAGCGTCGACTGGGACGGCCAGATTCGCATGGACCCGTCCTCCAGCTATGCCATGCAAAGCCTGATCGGTCTCAAGGAGCGTTTCGACGTTGCCTTCGCCTGCGACCCGGACCACGACCGCCACGGCATCGTCACGCCTTCCGGTGGTTTGCTGGCGCCCAACAACTACCTGGCGGTGTCCATCGACTATCTGTTCCAGAACCGCCCGGACTGGCGTGCCGATGCGGCCGTGGGCAAGACCGTGGTCAGCAGCGGCCTGATCGACCGCGTCGCCGCGCGCATCGGCCGTCGCCTGTACGAAGTGCCGGTGGGCTTCAAATGGTTTGCCGATGGCTTGTTTGAAGGTTCGTTGGGGTTTGGCGGCGAAGAAAGCGCCGGTGCCTCGTTCCTGCGCAAGGACGGCAGCGTGTGGAGTACCGACAAGGACGGCCTGATTCCGGCCTTGCTGGCCGCGGAAATGACCTCGCGCAAAGGCCAGGACCCAAGCCAGATCTACCGTGGCTTGACCGATGCCCTGGGTGAGCCGTTCGCCATTCGCGTCGATGCCAAGGCCACTCCCGCGCAAAAAGCCCTGTTGGGCAAACTATCACCGGAGCAGGTGACGTCCACGCAATTGGCCGGGGAGAGCATTCAACAGATCCTCAGCCATGCGCCGGGCAACAACCAGGCAATTGGCGGTTTGAAAGTCATGACCGAAAACGGCTGGTTTGCCGCACGGCCTTCGGGCACTGAGGACATCTACAAGATCTACGCCGAGAGCTTTATCGGCGAAGAACACCTCAAGCAACTGGTGGAAGAAGCGCAGGTGTTGGTAGACGGCGCAATCAGCCAATAACTGACACTGTATGTAGGAGCGAGCTTGCTCGCGAAAAACGTCAACGATAACGCGTGCTTCCTGAGTGAACGCGGTGCCGGTGAGTTCTTCGCGAGCAAGCTCGCTCCTACATGATCAGGCCAGGTCCACCAGCACGATTTCGCTGTCCTCGATTGCGGTCACCCGCAACACTTGTTCATCCTCAACCGCCACGCCGTCCCGCGCCTGTGCCCGCACACCATTGACGTCAATCACGCCCGTGGCGGGCACCAGGTATGCCCGGCGGCCGCTGTCCAGCCGATACTCCGCGCTTTCTCCAGCTTTCAGGTTAGCTGCCACCAAGCGTGCATCCGCACGAATCCGCAAGCTTTCAGTGTCGCCAGCCTTGCCGCTGGCCAGCGTCACAAAGCCCTCGCGGTTGCCTTGCGGAAACGGTTTGGCGCCCCAGGACGGTGGCAAGCCGGCTTCATTGGGGATGATCCAGATCTGGAAGATTTTGGTTGGCGTGGCCTCCAGGTTGTATTCGCTGTGGGCAATGCCGGTGCCCGCGCTCATTACCTGCACATCTCCGGCTTCGGTGCGGCCTTTGTTGCCCAGGTTGTCGGCATGGCTGATGGCGCCTTCGCGCACATAAGTGATGATTTCCATGTCGCGGTGTGAGTGCTGGGGAAAGCCGCTGCCGGGGGCGATGATGTCGTCGTTCCACACCCGCAGGTTGCCCCAGTGCATGCGCTGGGGGTCGTGGTATTCGGCAAAGGAAAAGTGGTGATGAGCGTCAAGCCAGCCATGGTGGGCGCCGCCCAGGCTGGTGAAAGGTCGAAGTTCAAGCATGATCGTCTCCTGTTGATGAGCCCATCATCCCGCAGCGCATGATCGATAAAAAGCGTAAAAAATGCCGGTTTATGATCCGTTTTTTCGATGATTATTCCCGATGTTCACTTTCACTTCATCGCCTAACTGCATGACAGCAAAGCAATTGGCTGGAACTGAGCGGCGTTTCCGGCGACCATGGCGCCTTGGTCAAAACAAGCTCACCGCAGGAGTCCGCGTGTCGCAACAACAGCCTGATCTGCCCCCCGAACTGCGCCCCTTGGCTGAAATGCCGCTGTTGAAACGGCTGGCCGCGCGCCTGTTCGGTCATGGCCTCACCCGTTTGCGCGCGCAGCACAGGTTTTCCTGGTTACATGGCCAGGCCGACGGTTTTCGCAGTGGGCATGAGGCGGGCGTTGAATACGGTTACCGCGAGGGCAAGGCTGATGGCATCGAGGAAGGCCGGCAAGTCCTGCTGATTCGTGACTTTCGCCCTGATGAGCACAGCGCACCAAGCATAGATGACAGCCTGTTCGACGACTGGCGATTGCCGCTCACCGCGGAGGTGAAGAAGCGCATGAAGGCCGATGTCGCGCGCCTGCTGCCAGCCCATGCGCAGCCAAGCGCGGCGCAATGGAAGATGATCTTCAGCGACACCCCCTCGACCTCAGTGATTGCGGGTGCCGGCGCCGGCAAGTCGACGTCCTTGGTGCTGCGCATCCTGCTGCTCAGCCATTACCTGGGCTTTGAACTGAGTTCGATGACGGTGGTGACGTTCACCCGCGAGTCGCGCAAGGACTTCATCAACAAACTCATGGAAATTCTCAGCCTGTGGGGCCAACCCCTTGGCAGCAAGGAAGCCCAGGCGGTGGTGCGCACCTTTCACTCGCGCATCCTGCCCATGGTGCGCAGCCTGCCGGGCTTTGAACGGCTGCAGGCTTTTGAGAACCTCAGCGATGGTTTTGAAGACGCCGACAGCAACGCCTTCGACCTGCGTATCAGTGACGCCCAGCGGCGGCAGATGAACGCTTGTTATCACCGTTTGTATGGTCGCCATCAGCGTTTTCGCGAGTTGATTGCACCCTTGGCCCGTCATGGTCTCCAGCTCAAAGAGCTAGAACGCGATCATCCGGACGTGCAAAAGCGCATGGCCGTGACTGAATTGGCGGCCAAGCGCGATGAAGAACTCTGTGATGTGATCGAAGACCTATGGTTTCGCGCCGGTGCCTGGCCGATCAAGGGCATCGAACCCAGCCGTCAGACCTTTGAAATCAACGGCGCGCAATTTCATTGCCACGGCTACATCCGGGAGCTGGATGCCTGGGTGGTGCTGGGGTTCGATGGGCGCGAAAACCCTCAGATCAGTCGGCCGAACTCGAAACTCTCGGTGCGCGCTGAATGGGCAGTGAAACGCACCCTGTTTCAAGCTTTCTGTAATAAGCCACTGATATGGTTGGATAATTACGAATCTTCAAAGCGCCTTTTGAGCAGCCTGGGCGGCGATGCCACGGCCGGGCCGGGCTTTGATTACAAGGTCAAAGGTGAACTCGCTTCAGCGCCCCTGTTGGACAGTTTTGTCATGGCGGCCGGGTTCATCGAGAACCTCGGCCTGGATGTGCCTACGGCGGTTGGCCAGATGAGCTTCGCCAAGGAAGACCCGGACCGGCTGTTTTTCGAGGCCTTGAGCATTTTCTGGAAGGCCCTGGAAGATCACCTGCTGGAACAGTCGCCGCCGATCATGTCCTACAACCGGATGTTCTCCCTATTTGGCGAAAACACCCCGGAGAACCTCAAGCTGCTCAGTGATCCGCTTTTGCGGCCGATGTCACACCTGATGATCGATGAATTCCAGGACGTGTCGCCGCAGATCGTGTCGTGGATCCGTGCCAGCCTGCGGGAAATCCGCAGCCGTGGGCCAGCCATGCACGTCGGGCGCGGCGCGCAACGCTCATCCTTGCTGTGCGTGGGGGATGACTGGCAATCGATCTATGGCTGGCGCGGCAGTTCACCCAAGTACTTCATGGAGTTCAACAAGGAGTTCGTTTCGCCCAGCACCACCCGCGTGATGCTGGGGGAGAACTACCGTAGCCACCAGCACATCATCGACGCTGCCGAACATATCGTCCGTAGCGCGCCGGCCATCCCCGGTAAAAAGGCCAGGGCCAGTGGCGAGCCCAAGGCGCTGGTGCCCGTCACGGTGTTGGAACGTGACGACGCGGCACTGGCGCAGCGGTTGCTGGAGCATTATCAGCGGGGCGATTCAATCCTGATGCTTTATCGAAGAAGTAGCGATAAGTTATTGATTAACGAGCATATTCATTCTGTCGTTAATGTGGATTCTAGCTTGGCGCCTCAGGCGCGCAGGTTGAAACAGCTCACGTATCACAGTGCCAAGGGGCTGCAGGCGGACGCGGTATTTTTGCTGGGCGATTGTCAGCATGTCACCAGCTCGCCGTACAAGAACCAGGTGTATCGCATGGCGGGCTTGGGTAAGGATGGCGACAGCGAGCCTTATGACAATGCCCAGAGAGACGAAGTGTTGCGACTGGCCTATGTGGGGATTACTCGAGCGGTCAGCCATTGTTATTGGTATGTGGAAAAGCCGGAAGGCCAGGGTGTGAATGTGCCCAGGGCGTCTGAGCGGGTGGATGGCAGGAAGGTGTTTTTTGATGATCAGCGTGCAGTGAAGGGGGCTGGCTGACCTTCGATGAAGGCCCGACGCCGACGCGTCTCTACCTGACAACACGGGGTCGAACATGTGGGAGCTGGCTTGCCTGCGATTGCGGCCTGACAGTCAGCACAATTGGATTGTGTACATATCCATTCCTGCGGTAACGGCCACTTAGGGTTCCGCTCTTACAGCGGGTCACTTTTGGAAAGGCCCAAAAGTAACCAAAAGGCCTTCGCCCCACCACTCGGCACCTCGCCTAGGCTCGGTGTGCCCGAACGCAGGCTTGAATCCGTGGGCCACGAATTCAAGCCCGCGTTCGGCCAGCGTGGTTTAACGGGGCGCCAGAGATCAAGATCAAAAGCAGATCAAGAGCGGCTCGCTTCGCATCGTGGTTACCGTCAAAGTGGGCGTTATTACGCGATTGCCGCCTCACGCCCGCAACGAAACCGGCGGCACGAAACTCTCCAATTCATCCTCCACTGCCTCGATGATGCGCTCCACATCAGTCGCGTTCATCACCGTAGCGCAAGGGATCCCCGCGATGGCGATCAATGTCTCGCCGCTGGCCCGGTCGAACAGGCGGGCGATCATGCTGCCGGGGGCGTCCATGCTGCCCTCGAAGCCCATCGGGTGAAAATGCCAGCGCATCAGCTGGCAGGCGTTGGGAAATGTCACTTTGTTCATGTTGCCCACCTTGTTCATTGAGCGCTTCCTTTAGCTCGCGGCAGGGGCCAGGACCTTCACTGGTCATGACAGCTAAGGGCTTAAAAATAGCATTCGTTCGCAACTGCAAGGTGACTTTTTTCGGCCCGTTCGGCGGTTCTTTCGCCTGGTTTTGATATAGATCATGTCCTACAAAGGAATAGGCAAAAGGCCATTAGTCAGACGCTCAATCTGACCATTGAAGGCAAGGGTAAACTTCGGCATTCTCAAAAATTTTCCCCGCCGTAGAGCCCGATATGTCCGACATCGCTCCAGACGATGAGTGTCACAATTCCCACGCTACCGGCGCGCTGGTGCTGCGCCATCACCTGTGCTGGCGACATCGCGATCTGGACGGGGTGATGGCTTACTACCACCCCGAGATCCAGTACCACGATTTCTTCCAGAACCGTGTGGTGGGCTATGCCGAGTTGCGCGAGTACTTGCAGGCCAGCATGCCCCGTGAGGCAGATGAAGCGATTGAGCACACTGATCGCATCCGCGCCGATGGCGATACCGCGTTTATCCAGTACCGCATTACCTTGCGTGGCGGCCAGGGCCTGGTGTCGTTTCGTACCAGTGAGGCCATTACGGTGCGCGACGGGTTGATCTGGCGGGTGCATGAATATGCGTCCCTGGTGCACGAGCAACCGACCCAGGCGCTGCGTACCACGGTCAGCCGCCTGGGTTTGTCGCCCCAGCAGTTGGGTTATATGGCCAATGACCTGCAACAATATTTCGAGCGTCAGCAGCCGTACCTGGACCCGGACTTGGACCTGCAGCGGGTCGCCAAGGCCTGTGGCTACAGTCGCAACCAGATGTCCTACCTGCTGAACCAGGTGCTGGGGCAGAGCTTCTATCGCTACGTCAACCAGGCGCGACTCCAGCATGTACTGGCCGCGCTGGACCACGCCACCGCGCCGGTCAAAGTCGATGAGTTGGCCTTTGCCGCCGGTTTCAATTCACTCTCGGCGTTCTACAGCGCTTTTCGCCAGCACACCGGGCAATCGCCCAAGGCGTACCTCAAACAAATTTCTGTGCGTGCACGCGCGCAAGACAGCCCCTGACGCTGCACTCTAGGATCGGCCCTATCGAACCGAGGTAGGGGAACCTGGCATGCCGGCATGGCGCAGTATCAGTTTATGGATGGACCAGTTGGACGACCCGCTGGTAGCGCGCCCGTCGCTGGAGCACGACCTGGACGTCAATGTGGCGATTATCGGCGCCGGCTATACCGGCCTGTGGACCGCCTATTACCTGAAGCGCCAGGCCCCTGAGCTGAAAATTGCAATCATCGAGGCGCAAACGGCCGGTTTCGGCGCATCCGGGCGCAATGGTGGCTGGTTGATGGGCAACCTCTTGGGAGAAGACCGTCTGCTGGCTGAGCTTGCCCCCCAGCAGCGTCGCGCTTCGTTTGACCTCTTGCATGGCATTCCTGATGAAGTGGCACAGGTGCTGGTCCGCGAAGGCATTGACTGCGACTACCGCAAAGGCGGCGCCTTGTATTGCGCCGCACGCTACCCCGAGCAGGAAGGCAGCCTGCGCCGCTATCTGGACAAGCTGTACGCCCAGGGCCTCACCGAAGACGACTACCGCTGGCTCAGCCCGCAGCAATTGGCCGAGCAGGTCCGCATTGCCAAGCCTTATGGCGGCATCTATGCCCCCCACGTCGCGACGATCAACCCAGCGAAGCTGGTGCGTGGCCTGGCGCGGGCGGTTGAAAGCCTGGGCGTGACCATTTACGAAAACAGCCCCGTGACCCATTGGCAGTCCGGCAGCCTGCGCACTGCCAAGGCCTGCGTGCGCGCCGCCTGGGTGGTGCCTGCTGTCGAGGGTTACGCCAATACCTTGCCGCCGTTGGGCCGCTACCAGTTACCGGTGCAGAGCTTGATTGTCGCCACCGAACCGCTGCCGGCCAGCACCTGGGAGGGCATCGGGCTCAGCCAGGGCCAGGCCTTTGGCGAGAGCAGCCGACAAGTCACCTACGGCCAGCGTACGGCCGACAATCGCCTGGTGTTCGGCGCCCGTGGTGGCTATCAATTTGCCGGCAAGTTACGGCACAACTTCGACCTGACGGACAGCGAAGTAGAGTTGCGTCGCTACCTGTTTGGTGAACTCTTCCCACAGCTGAAAAAGGCCAGGATTACCCACTCCTGGGGCGGCAACCTGGGCATGTCGCGCCGTTTTCGTCCGCACATGCTCTGTGACCACGCCACTGGCATCGCACTGTCCGGCGGTTATGGCGGGGAGGGCGTGGGCGCCACCAACCTCGGCGGCCGCACCCTGGCCGACTTGATCCTGGGCCGCGACACCCCGTTGACCCGACAACCCTGGGTGATTCGCGAAGGCGGACTCCAGGCGCTCAAGGCCTGGGAGCCCGAGCCGTGCCGCTGGCTGGGTTACAACGCGATCATTCGCAGTTTTGTCCATGAAGACCAGGTGTTGGCCAACCCCAACACTCCGCCCTGGCGCCGCAAGCTGGCAACCGGCGTTGCCGGTTTCATGGAAGGCTTCATGCACTGACTCGTTCCACCCACAGGGGAAAACCCATGAGCATTACGCAATTCAAAGACACGCTGAACACCGCTCTGCCAGATTCATCACCGGTGACGGTGCCCCTGGGCGCGCCCATCGCCGTGGCCTCGACCCTGAGCGTGGAGCGCAATGACGGGGTCGAGACCGGCATCTGGGCCTGCACCCCGGGGCGCTGGCGTCGGCAGATCAAGTCCCAGGAGTTTTGCCATTTCATCCAGGGGCGCTGCACCTTCACGCCCGACAACGGGGAAACCCTGCACATACAAGCCGGTGACGCACTGATGTTGCCAGTCAATAGCACCGGTATCTGGGATATCCAGGAAACCGTGCGCAAGACCTACGTCCTGATTCTGTAACGCTTTGATCCTTGATCGCCTGCCATAAAAACAGCCCTAAAACCGCCAGGAAATCGAACCATGAAAGCTATTGCCCTGTTGCCCTTGATGTTGCTGGCTACTATCAGCCAGGCTGCCGAGACCGTGAAGATCTATAACTGGTCGGACTACATCGCACCGGACACCACCAGGAATTTCCAGAAAGACACCGGCATCGGTTTCACCTATGACCTGTACGACAGCAACGAAACCCTCGATGGCAAGCTGATGACCGGTAAATCGGGTTACGACGTGGTGTTTCCCTCCAACCATTTCATGGCTCGGCAGATCCAGGGCGGCGCCCTTAAAAAGCTCGACAAGAGCCAGCTGCCCAACTGGAAAAATCTCAACCCGGTGCTGCTCAAGGCCGTGGAAAACAATGACCCTGGCAATGCTCACGGCTTTCCGTACCTGTGGGGCAGCACCGGCATTGGCTACAACATCGACAAGGTCAAGGCGGTACTCGGCGACGACGCCCCGGTGGACTCCTGGGACTTGATCTTCAAGCCGGAAAACATGGCCAAGCTGCAAAAGTGCGGGGTCGCCATCCTCGACAACGGCCCCGAACTGCTGCCAGCCGCGCTCAATTACCTGGGCTTGCCGCACCACAGCAAAAAAGCCGAGGACTACAAGAAGGCCGAAGCCCTGCTGATGCAAGTGCGGCCTTACGTGGCGTATTTTCATTCCTCGAAATACACCGCCGACCTGGCCAATGGCGATATCTGTGTAGCCGTCGGTTTCTCCGGCGACATCCTGCAGGCCGAAAGCCGCGCCAAGGAAGCCGGGAACGGCGTGAATATCGGCTACAACATTCCCAAGGAAGGCGCGGCGATCTGGTTTGACATGGTCGCCATGCCCGCCGACGCGCCGGATGAGAAAGCCGGCTATGCCTTCATGAACTATCTGCTGCGCCCCGACGTGATGGCGAGTGTCACCAACTACGTGCACTACGCTAACGGCAACGCGGCGGCCGACAGCCTGGTAGACCCGGCGATCAAGGCCGACACCAAGGTGTATCCGAGCCCGGAGATGATGGGCAAGCTGTTTGCACTGCAAGCCATGCCGTTGAATATCGACCGGGTGCGTACTCGGGTATGGAATACCATACGGACGGGGCGTTGACAGGCGCCAACCACGCTTTCAGCTCGAATGAGGTTTATGGGTTCTCCAGGTCATGCCCCAATGACTGGATGAATAGTGAAAACAACTCGGGCTGCGACGAAATGTCCAGCTTGGCGTACAAATGCCTGCGGTGAACTTTTACGGTGTCCGGTGAGATCTTCAAGCGTTCGGCCATGGCCTTGGAGGAGAACCCTCGCAACACCAGCCGGGCGATTTCCAGCTCGCGGTCCGACAGCACACCGCTGCCGAAATGACTCAGGGCATCGCGAATCTGGCTGTCCATGGCCGGTGCCCGCTGGGTGCTTTGCTGCCAATGCTGGTGCATGAGCGGCAACACCCACGCCGACAGCGTGGTCAACAGCCCGGTTTCTTCGAAGCTGAAGCGCCGCTGCATGCCCAGCGACAGCGACAGCGTGCCCACGCCGGGCAGTTGCAGGATCACTTGCACTTCGTCTTCCAGCACATTGTCGTGGAAGTAATTGAGGAAGTACTCACTCTGGCGAAAATGGTCCGGCGCCACTTCCTCCAGGCGGTATACGCCGCTGGCATAGTTTTCGCGGCAAGCCTGGTAAAACGGGTCGAGCAGGTACAGGCCGTTGAGGTACACCAGCATCGACGCCGGCTTGCTGCTGGGTTGGGCGTCGTACTCCTCCAGGGCCTGGGGCGGGCCATCCAGCGGGTAGAAAATCGCCAGGGCATTATCGAAGGGCAGGCACTGATGCAATAACAGCACCAGTTGCTTCCAGAACCGCTCGGTGCCGATCTGTGACAGGGTGCGGCCCAACCCCGCGTGCATACCGATTTCCCGGAACAGGCTCATCTCAACATCCCCACCCTCAAATGATCGGCCAAGGGTTAGGCTTCTGCTGGGCACCGTCAAGGGGAGTACGCCAATAGGGGAATTGGCCGGCAGCCCCACCAGCCGATAACGTCGACACTGTCCAACGGGAAGCATATCCCGAGGAACAATCATTTTTCGTTCCTGCCTCACACCAAAAACAACGACAGAGGATAACGATATGAGTGCCACCCCCGCGCCCGATGGCGTGCTCAAGCCCACCCTGAGCGTCTTTGATGTCGTGGCGATTACCGTTTCAGCGGTAACGCCGGCCAGTTCCGTCTTCGTGATCGCCCCGTTTGCCATCCAGCAGGCGGGCAGTGGCGTGTTCCTGGCGTTTGTGATGGCGGCGTTGCTCGCGTTGATGTTCGCCTTCTGTTACGCCGAACTCGGCCGCGCCCATAACAGCGCCGGCGGCGAGTATGTGTATGCCAAGCGCGTGTTTGGTGGCATGGCCGGTTACGCCACCTTCCTGACGGTGTTGGTGATGTTGCTGTTTATCCCGCCGGTATTGGCGACCGGTGCGGCGACTTACCTGAATAACGCCCTCGGCACGACATTCGATTCGCAAACCGTCGCCCTGGTGATCGTGGTGTGCAGCTACGCCCTGGGCATCCTCAACATCAAGCTCAACGCCTGGATCACCGGCACCTGCCTGCTATTGGAAGTGGCGGCGTTGCTGGTGATTGTGGTGATCGGCTTCGGTAACCCGGTGCAACCGGCCAGTGTGGTGTTGCAGCCGCAGATCGTCGAAAACGGCGTGTTGCACCTGGCACCCTGGGCCTTGGTGATCGGCGCCGTCGGCATCGGCCTGTTCTCGTTCAACGGCTACGGCCCGGCGGTGTTGCTGGCCGAAGACATGAAGTGCGGCGGCAAGGGCGTGCACAAGGCGGTGCTATGGTCGTTGGGGTTGGTGGTGGTCATCGAGTTGGTGCCGATCACTGCGCTGTTGATCGGCGCGCCGTCCCTGAGCGCAATGATCAGCAGCCCCGACCCGATCGGCTATCTGTTGACCAGTCATGGCAATGAAACCTTGTCGCGGCTGGTGAGTGCCGGGATTTTCCTGTCGGTGTTCAACGCCATCGTTGCCATCGTGATCCAGATTGGCCGCGTGGTATTCAGTAGCGGTCGCGATGCGCTGTGGACGCCGAGTATCAACAAGCTGTTCACGCGTATTCACCCGCGCTGGGACTCGCCGTGGCTGGCGACGCTGTTCCTGGCGATACCCTCGGCGCTGTTGAGCTTCAGTTCTAACCTGGCCGACCTGACCTCGTTCAGCGTGCTGCTGATTATGCTGGTGTACCTGGTGGTGGCGCTGAGCGCGCTGATGAGCCGGGTGCTGCTGCGTGATCGCGAGCATCCCTATCGCATGCCGTTATGGCCGCTGCCGGCATTGCTGGCGGTACTGGGTGCGGGTTACCTGCTGGTCACCTTGATCCTGGAGGCCTCGGTACGCGACATCATGATTATCATCGGCTTGCTGGCCCTGTCGGTGATCTTGTATTGCATCAGTGGCCGGTTGAGTCCGGCGTTCCAGAAACTGTAAGGAGTGGGTATGCGTGCACGTCAATTGGGCATTACGTTGGGGTTGGGCATGCCCGGCGAATTGAATGCCATCACCGATGTTCCCGGGGTTCGCGTCGGTCACTCGACGATCAAGGCCTGTGTTGACGGTAAGCAGGTGCGCACCGGCGTCACGCTGGTCCAGCCGCGAGCCGGGGAAGCGCGGCAGCAACCGTGTTTTGCCGGCTACCACGTGCTCAACGGTAACGGCGACGCCACGGGCCTTGAGTGGATCAGCGAGGCGGGGCTGTTGACCACGCCGATGGCCATCACCAACACCCACAGTATCGGGGTGGTGCGCGACAGCCTGATCGCCCTGGAGCGCGAGCGCCTGGCGGACCCTGCGGTGTACTGGTGCATGCCGGTGGTCATGGAAACCTACGATGGCCTGCTCAACGATATCTGGGGCCAGCACGTGCGCCCAGAGCATGTGCGCCAGGCTCTGGACCAGGCCGAAAGCGGCCCGGTGCAGGAAGGCGCGGTGGGCGGTGGTACCGGCATGATTTGCCACGAGTTCAAGGGCGGCATCGGCACGGCGTCACGGCGGTTGCCAGCAGAGCAGGGCGGCTGGACTGTCGGCGTACTGGTGCAGGCCAACCATGGCAAGCGCCAGGAGCTGCGGGTCGATGGCTACCCGGTGGGCCGTCACTTGATGGACATTGCTTCGCCCTTTGCCGAGCGAGGCACCCCCGGCATGGGCTCCATCGTGGTGATCATCGCCACGGACGCCCCCTTGCTGCCCCACCAATGCCAGCGCCTGGCGCAGCGCGCGTCCATCGGCATCGCGCGTACCGGTGGCGGCACCGAAGATTCCAGCGGCGACCTGTTCCTGGCGTTTGCCACCGGTAACCGTGATTTGCCGCCGGCCGACTATGGGCGCAAGGACCTGCCCCTCAGCACCGGGTTGCAGATGGTCAACAACGACCATATTTCGCCGCTGTTCAGCGCGGCGGCAGAGGCGGTGGAGGAGGCGATCATCAACGCCATCCTGGCAGGTGAAGACATGACCACCCAAGACGGCGCCGAGGTGCCGGGCCTGGCTGGCGAAACCCTCTTGGCAGCCCTGCAACAGTGTGGCTGGAGTATGTCCCGGTAATGGGGGACAGCGCACTTTAATAGTGCGAATAGTGGCTCTTTAATGTTGCTAATGACACCGTGACAATATATTGGATCCATTAATCAAGTGAGCCGTTCGCTTAGAGCGGCTTTACTTGTATTTAATATTTAAATAGTGGTGTGCGCCGATTCGGCCACATAAACGCAACGGCCCCCAATAAACACTGCGTGGGACTTCTGCAACTTGAACCTGCGTCACAATTGTGCGATGGAAATAGATGTAGACGAAAGATTTCAAGTTGTGTCAGTTTTCTTACGCCTTCAAAAGAGGTGAGTGATAGGACTATCCTCGCCCGCGAGGTTCCTATCGAACAAAGACTGATGCACTTGCAAACAAGGAAGTACGTTTATGTCAAAAGTAAAAGACAAGGCTATTGTATCTGCCGCGCAAGCCAGCACTGCTTACTCGCAAATCGATAGCTTCAGCCATTTGTATGACCGTGGCGGTAATCTCACGGTCAATGGCAAACCGTCCTACACCGTGGACCAGGCAGCGACCCAGCTGCTGCGGGATGGTGCTGCGTACCGGGACTTTGATGGCAACGGCAAGATCGATCTGACCTACACCTTCCTCACCTCGGCTACCCAGAGCACCATGAACAAACATGGCATCTCCGGGTTCAGCCAATTCAACACCCAGCAGAAAGCACAGGCCGCACTGGCCATGCAATCCTGGGCGGATGTTGCCAACGTGACCTTTACCGAAAAGGCTTCCGGCGGTGACGGCCACATGACCTTCGGCAACTACAGCAGCGGCCAGGACGGCGCCGCGGCCTTCGCTTACCTGCCCGGTACCGGTGCAGGCTACGACGGCACTTCGTGGTACCTGACCAACAATAGCTACACGCCGAACAAGACCCCGGACCTGAACAACTATGGCCGGCAGACCCTGACCCACGAAATCGGCCACACCCTGGGCCTGGCTCACCCTGGCGACTACAACGCCGGGAACGGCAACCCGACCTATAACGACGCAACCTATGGACAGGACACGCGTGGCTATAGCCTCATGAGTTACTGGAGCGAGAGCAACACCAACCAGAACTTCAGCAAGGGCGGCGTCGAGGCTTACGCTTCCGGCCCGCTGATCGACGATATCGCCGCGATCCAGAAGCTCTACGGTGCCAACTTCAACACCCGCGCCACGGACACCACTTACGGGTTCAACTCCAACACCGGGCGTGATTTCCTCAGCGCCACGTCCAATGCCGACAAGCTGGTGTTTTCGGTATGGGACGGTGGCGGCAACGACACCCTGGACTTCTCCGGTTTCACCCAGAACCAGAAGATCAACCTCACTGCCACCTCGTTCTCTGATGTGGGCGGCCTGGTGGGCAACGTGTCCATCGCCAAGGGCGTCACCATCGAGAACGCGTTCGGCGGTTCGGGTAACGACCTGATCATTGGTAACCAGGTTGCCAACACCATCAAGGGCGGGGCCGGCAACGACCTCATCTACGGCGGCGGCGGTGCAGACCAGCTGTGGGGCGGCGCTGGCAGCGACACTTTCGTGTACGGTGCCAGTTCCGACTCCAAGCCAGGGGCTGCGGACAAGATCTTCGACTTCACCTCCGGTTCGGACAAGATCGACCTGTCCGGTATCACCAAGGGTGCGGGCGTGACCTTTGTCAACGCATTTACCGGGCATGCCGGCGATGCTGTACTGACCTATGCCTCAGGTACCAACCTGGGCACCTTGGCGGTGGACTTCTCCGGGCACGGCGTGGCGGATTTCCTCGTCACCACCGTTGGCCAGGCGGCTGCCAGTGACATCGTAGCCTGATGTAAAGCGCGCGGCGCTTCGGCGCCGCGCTCCAGGCTGGAGTTGGATATGCCACGTTTTTCCCCTTTGATCGCCTGTGTTGTGCAGGTGTTGTTCGTGTCGGCAGGAGCCCACGCAATGGCTAGCAGTCTTGTATTACCCACTTCCGCGCAGCTTGCCGGGCAGTGGGAACTGAAGCAGCAGGATCAGGTGTGCGCGCTCAAGTTAGTGGAGCAAGCCAACGTCTTGGAAGGCGATATCGCCTGTGCCGAGCAATGGCTGGGCGACAAGCCGCTGACGTGGTCGCCCACCCCGGATGGTATCTGGCTGTTTAACGCTGATGGCTCAGGGATCACCCATTTGAATCGCCAGAAAGAGGGCGACTATCAAGCCCGCACTAAAGCTGGCGAAGTTGTAACGCTGCAACGTAAACCTTAATTAAAAGTTATAAGCATATAACTCGATTTGTTAGGCGGCCGTACCCTACTTGGTAGGGGAGACCCTTTTGCGTAATTCGCTGCAAGGAAAAACAATTAATATGGCGAAGTCCCATGGGGTGGCGCCCTTATTCAGGGCGCTGGGTGAATACAAGAGTATTTTGATCAGCGTTGGCTGTTTCACGGCATTGATTAACCTGTTAATGCTGGTGCCCTCGATTTACATGCTGCAAGTGTATGACCGTGTGCTGTCCTCCCAGAATGAAACCACCCTGGTGATGTTGACGCTGATGGTCGTGGGCTTCTTTGCGTTTATCGGCCTGCTGGAAGTGGTGCGCAGCTTCATCGTGATCCGCATTGGCAGCCAGTTGGAGCGACGTTTCAACTTGCGCGTGTACAAGGCCGCCTTCGAGCGCAACTTGCAGCGTGGCCAGGGGCATGCCGGGCAATCCTTGGGCGACCTGACCGCTTTGCGCCAATTCATCACGGGGCCTGCGCTGTTCGCATTCTTTGATGCGCCATGGTTCCCGATCTACCTGTTCGTGATTTTCCTGTTCAACGTGTGGCTCGGCGTGCTGGCCACGGCCGGCGCGGTACTGTTGATTGGCCTGGCGTGCCTTAACGAATACCTGACCAAAAAGCCATTGGGCGAGGCCAGCGGTTTTTCGCAGCAGTCGACCCAACTGGCCACCAGCCATTTGCACAACGCCGAAACCATCCAGGCCATGGGCATGCTAGGCGCACTGCGCCAACGCTGGTTTGGCGTGCATTCTCAGTTCCTGGGTTTGCAGAACAAGGCTAGCGACACCGGTTCGATCATCACCTCGTTGAGCAAATCCCTGCGCCTGTGCCTGCAATCCTTGGTGCTGGGCCTGGGCGCCTACCTGGTGATCAAGGGCGACATGACCGCCGGGATGATGATCGCAGGCTCCATCTTGATGGGCCGCGTACTCAGCCCCATCGACCAATTGATTGCAGTGTGGAAGCAATGGAGCTCGGCCAAGCTGGCCTACCAGCGCCTCGACGAACTGCTGCGCGAATTCCCGCCAGAGGTCGAGCACATGGCTTTGCCTGCGCCCCACGGCCAGGTCAGTTTCGAGCAGGTCAGCGCCGGCCCGCCGGGGCGACGCATGGCGACCCTGCATCAGGTCAGCTTCAACCTGGCTGCCGGTGAAGTGCTGGGCGTGCTGGGTGCGTCGGGCTCCGGCAAGTCCACCCTGGCTCGCGTGCTGGTGGGCGTATGGCCGACCCTGGCCGGTACCGTGCGCCTGGACGGCGCGGATATTCACCGCTGGAACCGCGACGACCTCGGCCCGCATATCGGCTATTTGCCCCAGGACATCGAGCTGTTCAGCGGCAGCATCGCCGACAACATCGCGCGCTTTCGCGAGGCCGACCCGGAGCTGGTGGTCAAGGCCGCGCAACAGGCCGGTGTGCATGAGCTGATCCTGCGCCTGCCCCAGGGCTACGACACCGTGCTGGGCGACAACGGCGGTGGCTTGTCCGGCGGCCAGA
Source organism: Pseudomonas sp. PA-7-1E (assembly GCF_021605325.1). Lineage (NCBI taxonomy): Bacteria > Pseudomonadati > Pseudomonadota > Gammaproteobacteria > Pseudomonadales > Pseudomonadaceae > Pseudomonas > Pseudomonas sp. PA-7-1E. The sequence continues at coordinate 15,876 of NZ_WKFA01000056.1, read as the reverse complement.
AACAGCGGGTCGCCCTGGCCCGCGCCCTGTACGGCGGGCCGCGCCTGATCGTGCTGGACGAACCGAACTCCAACCTCGACACCGTCGGCGAAGCCGCATTGGCCAGCGCCATCATGCAAATGAAAGCCCAGGGCAGCAGCGTGGTGCTGGTCACCCATCGCTCCTCGGCATTGGCCCAGGCCGACAAATTGCTGGTGCTTGGCGAAGGCCAACTGCAAGCGTTCGGGCCCAGCCAAGAGGTGCTGCGGGCGTTGTCCGGGCAGCAGGAAGCGCCGAAAGAAAAAACCGGTGTCAGTTTCAGTCGTCAGTACCAGGCCGGAAGGAATCCAGGCGCATGAGCAGCCTTACCGTTGAACCTCAAATCAAAGAACGCGATGCCGGCTTTTTCGTAAAAATGGGCTGGGTGATGACCATTGTCGGTGCCGGTGGGTTTTTCCTCTGGGCCAGCCTTGCACCGTTGGACCAGGGCATCCCGGTACAAGGCACCGTAGTGGTGTCGGGCAAGCGCAAGGCGGTACAAACCTTCAGCCCCGGTGTGGTCAGCCGCATCCTGGTAAAAGAGGGCGAACTGGTCAAGCAAGGCCAGCCGCTGTTCCGTCTTGACCAGACCCAGAACCAGGCCGATGTGCAATCGCTGCAAGCCCAGTACCGCATGGCCTGGGCCAGCGTGGCGCGCTGGCAGAGCGAGCGTGACAACCTGCCCGGTATTACCTTTCCTGCTGAGCTGAGCGCCAATCCCGATTCGGCCCTGATGCTGGTGCTGGAAGGTCAGCGCCAGTTGTTCAGCAGCCGTCGCGACGCGTTTGCCCGTGAACAAGCCGGGATCCGCGCCAGCATCGAGGGGGCTACCTCGCAGTTGAGCGGTATGCGCCGTGCCCGCAGTGACTTGACCGCCCAGGCCCAATCCCTGCGCGCGCAACTGAGCAATCTGCAACCTTTGGCCGACAACGGCTATATCCCGCGCAACCGCCTGATGGACTACCAGCGCCAGTTGTCCCAGGTGCAGCAGGACCTGGCGCAAAACGCTGGGGAAAGCGGCCGGATAGAGCAGGGCATTGTCGAGTCGCGGCTCAAATTGCAGCAGCACGGCGAGGAGTATCAGAAGGAAGTGCGCAGCCAACTGGCCGACGCGCAACTGCGCGCCCTGACCCTTGAGCAACAACTGACCTCCGCCGGCTTCAATCTGCAACACAGCGAAATCAACGCGCCGGCCGATGGCATTGCGGTCAACCTCAGCGTGCATACCGAAGGCGCCGTGGTGCGTGCCGGTGAAACCCTGCTGGAGATCGTGCCCCAGGGCACACGTCTGGAAGTGGAAGGGCATTTGCCCGTGCACCTGGTGGACAAGGTCGGCACACACTTGCCGGTCGACATCCTCTTCACCGCCTTCAACCAGAGCCGCACGCCACGGGTGCCGGGTGAAGTCAGCCTGATCTCCGCCGACCAGATGCTCGATGAAAAAACCGGGGCGCCGTATTACGTGCTGCGCACCAGCGTCAGCGAAGCGGCGATGGAAAAACTCAACGGCCTGGTGATCAAGCCCGGCATGCCCGCCGAGATGTTCGTGCGCACTGGCGAGCGTTCGCTGCTCAACTATCTGTTCAAGCCGCTGCTGGATCGCGCCGGCTCCGCGTTGACCGAGGAATGAGCATGAAGCCAGTGTTCATTTCGCTGTTGCTGGTGTGTGGCAGTGCCCAGGCCGCGATGGGGCCCTTCGATGTATACGAGCAGGCGCTGCGCAACGACCCGGTGTTCCTGGGCGCCATCAAGGAGCGCGACGCCGGCCTGGAAAACCGTACCATTGGCCGCGCCGGCTTGCTGCCGCGGTTGTCCTACAACTACAACAAGGGCCGCAACAACTCCGAAGCGCACCTGCCTGACGGGCGCGGCGGCAGTTACCGCGACGACCGCAACTACAACAGCTACGGCTCGACCTTCAGCCTGCAACAGCCGCTGTTCGACTACGAAGCCTATGCCAACTACCGCAAGGGCGTAGCCCAGGCGCTGTTTGCCGATGAAAGCTTTCGCGACAAGAGCCAGGCGTTGCTGGTGCGGGTGTTGAGCTATTACACCCAGGCGTTGTTTGCCCAGGACCAGATCGACATCGCCAGGGCCAAGAAGAAGGCGTTCGAACAACAGTTCCAGCAGAACCGGCATCTGTTCCAGCAAGGCGAGGGCACTCGCACCGATATCCTTGAAGCCGAGTCCCGCTATGAGCTGGCCACCGCCGAAGAGATCCAGGCCCTGGATGAGCAGGACGCCTCGCTCCGGGAGCTGGGCGCGTTGATCGGCGTGCAAAGCGTCAACATCAACGACCTGGCACCGCTGAACCAGAGCTTTGCCGCGTTCACCCTGACCCCGGCCAACTACGACACCTGGCATGAGTTGGCGCTGACCAACAACCCTGTGCTGGCGTCGCAACGCCAGTCCCTGGAAGTGGCGCGCTATGAAGTGGAACGCAACCGCGCCGGGCATTTGCCGCGAATCACCGCGTATGCCACCTCGCGCAAGCAGGAGTCCGACAGCGGCAACACTTATAACCAGCGCTACGACACCAACACCATCGGCGTCGAAGTAAGCATGCCGCTGTATGCCGGTGGCGGTATCTCGGCTTCCACCCGCCAGGCCAGCCGTGCGATGGAGCAGGCCGAGTACGAGCTGGAGGGCAAGACCCGCGAAACCCTGATCGAACTGCGTCGCCAGTTCAGCGCGTGCTTGTCAGGCGTGAGCAAGTTGCGCGCCTATCAGAAAGCGCTGGCATCCGCGGAGGCGCTGGTGGTGTCGACCAAGCAAAGCATTCTCGGCGGCGAGCGCGTCAACCTCGACGCACTGAACGCCGAACAGCAGTTGTACAGCACCCGCCGCGACCTGGCCCAGGCCCGTTATGACTACTTGATGGCCTGGACCAAATTGCACTACTACGCGGGCAACTTGCGTGACACCGACTTGGCCAAAGTGGACGAAGCCTTCGGCCCGGATGGAAAACTGTAGGAGCGCGTGTTTTGTGGCGAGGGCGCTTGCTCCCGCTCGACAGCGAAGCTGGAGCCGGCTTTTTTAGGGAGCGCTTCGCACTCCAGCGGGAGCAAGCTCCCTCGCCACAGGGCAGGGAATAACAATAATAGGGAGTGTGCACATGATCACCGATTCACCGCGTTTCAAACCCTTCACCGCAGGTTCCTTGCTCTTGCTGTCCGTTGCGGCACAGGCGCAATACACCGAGACCGGCCAGCCGGGTAACCCCGCCAGTTGGCGCTCGGCCGAGTACCAGAGCGACTGGGGCCTGGGCCGCATGAAAGCCGATGAAGCCTACGCCGCCGGGATCAGCGGCCAAGGCGTGAAAATCGGCGCGCTGGACTCAGGGTTCGATGCCAATCACCCCGAAGCCTCCAAAGACCGTTTCCACCCGGTCACCGCCACTGGCACCTATGTCGATGGCAGCGCCTTCAGCACCACGGGCGCGCTCAACCCGAACAATGATTCCCACGGCACCCACGTCACCGGCACCATGGGCGCCGCCCGCGACGGCGTGGGCATGCATGGCGTGGCCTACAACGCGCAAGTTTTTGTGGGCAACACCAACGCCAACGACAGCTTCCTGTTCGGCCCCACCCCTGACCCCAAATACTTCAAGACCGTGTACACCGCTTTGGTGGACTCCGGCGTGCGCGCCATCAACAACAGCTGGGGCAGCCAGCCAAAGGACGTCAGCTACCAGACCCTGGACAACATGCACGCGGCGTATGCCCAGCATTACAACCGTGGCACCTGGCTGGACGCGGCAGCGGAGGTGGCCAAGGCTGGCGTGATCAATGTGTTCAGCGCCGGCAACAGCGGCTATGCCAACGCGAGCGTGCGCTCGGCCTTGCCGTATTTCCAGCCGGAACTGGAAGGCCACTGGCTTGCCGTGTCTGGGCTGGACAAGGCCAATAACCAGAAATACAACAAGTGCGGCATTGCCAAGTACTGGTGTATTTCTACCCCCGGCGCGCTGATCAACAGCACCATTCCTGACGGGGGTTACGGCGTCAAGTCCGGCACCTCGATGGCAGCGCCCCATGCCACCGGCGCGTTGGCGCTGGTGATGGAACGTTATCCCTACATGACCAACGAGCAAGCCTTGCAGGTGCTGCTGACCACCGCCACGCAGCTCGACGGCTCGATCACCCAGGCGCCCAATGCGATTGTCGGCTGGGGTGTGCCTGACCTGGGCCGGGCGATGCATGGCCCGGGGCAATTGCTCGGGCCCATGGAGGTCAACCTGGCCGCCGGGCAGGGCGATGTGTGGAGCAACGGCATCTCCGACCAGGCGCTCATCCAGCGCCAGGCCGAGGACCGCGCCGAGCACACGGCCTGGCAGCAAACCCTGATCGACAAGGGCTGGCAAAACGGCGTGGGCGCCACTGCCAGCCAGCAGGACCAGACCGATTACGCCATTGGCAGCGCCCGCGACCAGGCCGCTGCCAACCGCGTGTACGAGGGCAGCCTGATCAAGGCCGGTGCCGGCAGCCTGGTGCTCAGCGGCGACAGCACCTATCGCGGTGCGACCCTCGTCAACGGCGGTCTGTTGGCCGTCAATGGCTCGCTGGCTTCGGCAGTGACGGTGAATGACAGCGGCACCCTCGGCGGTTCCGGGCGTATCGCCGCGTTGTCGGTAAACAACGGCGGCCGTGTGGCCCCGGGCAATTCCGTGGGCACCTTGCAAGTGGCAGGGGACGTAAACCTCGGCGCCGGCTCTACCTATGCCGTGGAGCTGACGCCCACCAGCAGTGACCGCATTGTTGCCGGCGGCCAGGCGGTTCTGGGCGGCGGCACGGTCACGCTGGCGCTGGAAAACAGCCCGACCTTGCTCAGCCAGAGCCAGGCACAAAGCCTGATTGGCCGCCAATACTCGATTCTCGAGGCAGCGGGCGGTATCCAGGGCCAGTTCGGGCAAGTGCTGCCCAATTACCTGTTCCTCGGTGGCACCCTCGACTACGCCGCCAATGCCGTGCAACTGAATGTCGGTCGCAATGGCGCCAGCTTCGCCAGCGTCGGCGCGACCCGCAACCAGCGCAACGTTGCGGCGGCGGCCGAGCAATTGGGCGCTGGCAACCCAGTGTTTGAAAGCCTGCTGCAGTCGCAGTCAGTCGCCACCGCCCAGCAGGGTTTGCAGCAACTGTCCGGGGAAATCTACCCCGCCGTGGGTGCGATGCTGATCAACGACAGCCTGCAACTGCGTAATGCCGTGGGCGAGCGCCTGCGCCATGTGCCAGTGACCGGTGAAAGCAACCTGTGGTTCAAGGCGCTGGGCGCCTGGGGCAAGACCGACAGCCGCACTGAAACGGCGGGTTCCACCACCTCCATCGGTGGCCTGTTGGCGGGCGTGGATGGCGCGCTGGATGAGCAGACCCGCGTAGGTGTGGTTGCCGGTTACAGCGACAGTTCCTTGAACATGGGCAGCGGTACCCATTCATCGGCGTCCATCGACAGCTACCACTTTGGCGCGTACGCCGGGCGCGAGCTGGGTGACTGGCGCCTGAGCGTCGGCGGTGCCTACAGCTGGCATCGCGGCGACGTGAAGCGCGACCTGCAATGGGGTGATGTCAGCGGCAAGCAAAAAACCAAGCTGGACGCGACCACGGCGCAGGTCTTCACCGAAGCCGCGTACCGCATCCGCCTGCAGGCGGTGGCCCTGGAGCCGTTCGCCAACCTGGCCTATGTGCATCTGAACAGCGAGTCCTTCCACGAAAAAGGCGACGCCGCTGCCCTGGAACGCGGCAGCGACCGGCGTGATGCAGTGCTCAGCACCCTTGGCGTGCGTGCCCTGAAAACCCTGGCCCTCAATGACCACCAGCAACTGGACCTGTCCGGTTCGTTGGGCTGGCAACACAGCCTGACGGCGGTGGAGTCAGAGGAGCACCTGGCGTTTGTCGCCGGCGGGCCTTCATTTGCGGTGCGCAGTGCACCGTTGCTGCGCGATGCCGTCCTGGTGGGCGTGCAGGCCAGCCTGGCGCTGAATGCATCGACACGGGTCAACCTGGATTACAACGGCCAATTGGGTGGGCGCGCGAAAACCCAGGGCGTGGGTTTGAGCCTGAACTGGCAGTTCTGAAGACACCGCGAACCTGATCGTTCCCACGCTCCGCGTGGTAACGCCTCTTGTAACGCTCCGCGTCACGCTTTGGGACGCAGAGCGTCCAGGGCCGCATTCCCACGCGGAGCATGGGAACGATCAGCGGTGGTGTTCTGGAGAAAGTGATTTACACACGTGCAATAAGAAAACTAAGGAAGGTCACCGTGAAAAAACGCAAGTCAGGGTTAACTACCGCCATCCACACAGGCCCGGGCTATCCGCTCAAGGCGCTGAGCTGCGTGCCATACGGCGCGTTGCTGTGTTGCCTGGCAAGCCTGGGGACCGCCCAGGCTGCACCCTATGTGGAAACCGGCAAACTGGGCGACGCCGCCAGCTGGCGCAGCAATGAGTTCAAGGCCGACTGGGGCCTGGGCGCCGTGCACGCCGACACCGCCTATGCGGCCGGCTATACCGGCAAGGGCGTCAAGCTGGGGATCTTCGACCAGCCGGTGTATGCGCCACATCCGGAATTCGCCAGCCCCAACAAAGTGGTGACCATTGTCACCGAGGGCATCCGCCAATACACCGACCCGTATATCCCGGTGAAGGCCGGAGATGCATTCCGTTACGACGGCACTCCGTCCCTGGGCTCCAATGGCAAGCTGGGCAACCACGGCACGCATGTCGGCGGGATTGCGGCGGGTAACCGCGATGGCGGGCCGATGCATGGCGTGGCGTTCAATGCGCAAATCATCAGTGCCGAAAACGGTGACCCGGGCCCGGAAGACGGAATTATCCTGGGCAACGATGGCGCGGTGTACAAAGCCGGTTGGGATGCGCTGGTTGCCAGCGGCGCTCGCATCATCAACAACAGCTGGGGTATCGGCATCGGTGATCAGTACGCCAAGGGCGGGCGCGATCCGGCGTTTCCCAATTTCACCGTCAACGAAGCCCAGGCGCAATTCAATACCATTCGACCGATCCTCGGAACAATTGCAGGGGGGGCTTATCAAGGCGCCATCGATGCGGCCCGCAGCGGTGTGCTGACCATCTTCGCCGCGGGTAATGACTACAACCGTAACAACCCGGATGCCATTTCCGGTCTGGCGTACTTTGTGCCGGAGATTGCCCCGAACTGGCTGTCGGTGGCCGCGTTACAGCAAAACCCGGACACCGCGAGTGCCAACCCCTATGTGATCAGCACCTTCTCGTCGCGCTGTGGCTATGCGGCGAGCTTTTGCGTATCGGCGCCCGGCACCAAGATCTACAGCTCGATCATCAACGGCACCAACCTGGACAACCTCACCAACGACTACGCCAACTTCAACGGCACATCCATGGCCGCGCCTCACGTAGCCGGCAGCGCAGCGGTGCTGATGGAACGCTTCCAATACATGAGCGGCGACCAGATATCCACCGTGCTCAAGACCACCGCCACCGACCTCGGCGCGCCGGGCATCGACTCCCTCTATGGCTGGGGCATGATCAACCTGGGCAAGGCGGTCAACGGCCCAGGGATGTTTATCACCGCCGAGGATATCCCGGCCGAGTTCCGTATCGACGGCGCCTACGGCAGCGGCCAGTTCGTGGCGGACCTGCCGGGCGTCGGCGCGGTGGTGGATGCCGGCAAACCCACCCAGCGTGTGTGCGATGACCTGCACTGCGGGCGCGATGTGTGGAGCAACGACATCTCGGGCCATGGCGGCCTGACCAAGCAGGGCATCGGTACCTTGGTGCTCACCGGCGCCAACACCTACAGCGGGCCGACGCTGGTCAACCAGGGCTTGCTGGCGATCAACGGTTCGGTCACCTCCGACGTCACCGTGAGCCAGAGCGGCGTGGTCGGTGGTTCGGGGCGTATCGGTTCGCTGAGCGCGAAAAGCGGCGGTACTGTGGCACCGGGCAATTCCATTGGCACCTTGAACGTGGCGGGCAACGTCAACTTTGAACCGGGCTCGACCTATGCGGTAGAACTGTCGCCCACCAGCAGCGATCGTATCGTCGCGGGCGGCACGGCCACCCTCAACGGCGGCACCGTGACCCTGGCCCTGGAAAACAGCCCGACCTTGTTGAGCGCGCCCCAGGCCCAAAGCCTGATCGGCCGCCAATACAACATCCTGCAAGCGGCAGGTGGCGTCACCGGCAGCTTCGCGGCAGTGGTTCCCAACTACCTGTTTGTCGGCGGTACCTTGAACTATGCCGCCAACGGCGTGCAGCTGGATGTGGCACGCACCAACAGCTTCGCCAGTGTGGCCGCCACGCCGAACCAGCGCGCCGTGGCCGCAGCCGTCGAGCAATTGGGCGCGGGCAACGGTGTGTATGAAAGCCTGCTGCTGGCACCCACGGCCGCTTCGGCCCAGGGCGCGTTTCAGCAACTGAGTGGGGAAGTCTACCCGGCGCTGGAAACCGCACTGGTCAATGACAGCCGCTACGTACGCGAAGCGGTGGGCGAGCGTCTGCGCAATGGCGAGATGGGCGCTACCAGCCAAGCCATCGACAGCCGTGGCAACGTGTGGGTCAAGGCATTGGGCGCATGGGGCAAGACCGACAGCCGCAACGACACGGCGGGCTACACCACCTCTATCGGCGGCATGCTCGCCGGTGTGGATGGCGCCGTCAATGAGGCCACACGCATTGGCCTGGTGGCCGGTTACAGCGACACGTCGTTGAACATGGGCAGCGGCACCCACAGCCGCGCCTCGGTCGACAGCTACCATTTCGGCGCCTATGCCGGGCATGAAATCGGCGCCTGGCGCCTGAGTGGCGGCGCGACCTACAGCTGGCACCGCGCCGATGTCAAACGCGACCTGCAATACGGCGATGTCAGCGGCAAGCAAAAAGCCAAGGTCGATGCCCACAGTACCCAGGTGTTCACGGAAGCGGCGTACCGCATCAACCTGCAACCACTGGCCCTGGAGCCGTTCGCCAACCTGGCCTACGTGCACCTGGCAACTGACAGCTTCAAAGAGAAGGGCGACGCCGCCGCGCTGAGAAGTGGCGACGACAGCCGTGACCTGGTGCTCAGCACCCTGGGTATGCGGGCCTTGAAGACCTTCAATATCAACGACCATCAGCAACTGGAAGTCTCCGGCACCCTGGGCTGGCAGCACAACCTGAGCAGCACCGATTCGGAACAGCACCTGGCGTTTGCCTCGGGCGGCCCTTCGTTCACGGTGGAAAGTGCGCCAATGGTGCGCGATGCGGCGTTGGTCGGGGCACGGGTCAGCCTGGCATTGAGCAAGGATGCGCGGGTGAACTTCGATTACAACGGCCTGCTGGCCAGCAAGGAGAAGGTGCACGGTGTCGGCTTGAGCCTGGATTGGGCGTTCTAAAGGCCAGGTGCAGTTGGTTGTGGCGAGGGAGCTTGCTCCCGCTCGGGTGCGCAGCGCCCGCAAGTTTTTGGGGCCGCTGCGCAGCCCAGCGGGAGCAAGTTCCCTCGCCACACAAGCTCGCTCCTACAGGTGGTAACGGATAACAGGTGTTTTGGCTTTCTCTACAAATCCAACAACAGAGAGGCACTACCAATGGGTATCTTTGACTATAAAAACCTCGGTACCGAGGGCTCCAAGGCGTTGTTCGCCGATGCCATGGCGATCACGCTGTATTCCTACCACAACCTGGATAACGGCTTTGCCGTCGGCTACCAGAACAATGGCCTCGGGCTGGGGTTACCGGCCACCCTGGTCAGCGCGCTGATTGGCGGCAGCAATGCCCAAGGGGTCATCCCCGGGATCCCCTGGAACCCCGACTCGGAAAAAGCCGCCCTTGAGGCGGTGCAAGCAGCCGGCTGGACGCCCATCAGCGCCAGCACCCTGGGCTACAGCGGCAAGGTCGATGCACGCGGCACCTACTTTGGCGAAAAATTCGGCTACGGCACGGCGCAGGCCGAGGTGCTGGGCAAGTACGATGACGCTGGCAAGCTGCTGGAAATCGGCATCAGTTTCCGCGGCACTTCAGGGCCTCGGGAAAACGTGATCACCGACTCCATCGGCGATGTGATCAACGACCTGCTCGCCGCCTTCGGGCCCAAGGATTATGCCAAGAACTACGCGGGGGAGGCTTTTGGCGGGTTGCTCAAGAACGTGGCGGACTACGCCACTGCCCAGGGCCTGGGCGGCAATGACGTAATGGTCAGCGGCCACAGCCTCGGTGGCATGGCGGTCAACAGCATGGCCGACTTGAGCGACAGTACCTGGTCGGGTTTTTATAAAGATGCCAATTACGTGGCCTACGCATCGCCGACCCAGAGCGCCGGCGACAAGGTGCTTAACGTCGGTTATGAAAACGATCCAGTATTCCGAGCCCTGGATGGCTCGTCATTCAACCTGTCGTCCCTGGGCGTGCACGACAAGGCCCACGAATCGAGCACTGACAACATTGTCAGTTTCAACGATCACTACGCCTCATCCCTGTGGAACGTGCTGCCGTTTTCCATCCTCAACCTGCCCACTTGGGTTTCGCACTTGCCCACCGGTTACGGTGACGGCATGACCCGTATCCTCGACTCGGGGTTCTACGAACAGATGACCCGCGACTCCACGGTGATCGTCGCCAACCTGTCCGACCCGGCACGGGCCACCACCTGGGTGCAAGACCTCAACCGCAATGCCGAGGCGCACAAGGGCAATACCTTCATCATCGGCAGCGACGGCGACGACTTGATCAAAGGCGGCAGGGGCGCGGACTTTATCGAAGGTGGCAAGGGCAATGACACCATCCGCGACAGCAGTGGGCACAACACGTTTTTGTTCAGCGGGCAGTTTGGCAATGACCGGGTGATCGGCTACCAGGCGAGGGACAAGCTGGTGTTCAACGACGTGGCGGGCAGCACCGATTACCGCGATCACGTCAAGGTGGTGGGCGGGGATACAGTCATTGGCTTTGGGACGGATTCGGTGACGCTGGTGGGTGTGAGCAGTCTGTCGGGGGAGGGGATAGTCATCAGCTAACGCATTCGGTGTGGGAGCTGGCTTGCCTGCGATGGCGGCGGTCGAGACAGCCATGCGGTGACTGAAAAATCGCTATCGCAGGCAAGCCAGCTCCCACATTTGATGGGTTTTGCTAGATGATCATTTTTCCTTACGCACCGTGGCCACATCATCGGCCTTGATACGAATACGCTTGCCAGCAATATCGGTGAACTCGTAGAAGCCGTCGGCGGTCTTGGCGTTGGGCGTGTCCTTGGTCAAATACTGCGTGCCGTTCTGCAAGGTCACCACGGTTTGCGTGGAGCAACCGGCCAATACCAGAAAAGTGAGTGCAACCAGTGGCAGACCCAAATTCTTCATGTTCATAACCCTTACCTTTAACCCTGAAAAGTCCCGCAGCGTCTGCTTGCGGGGCCATAAATATTACGCGATCAACCCACTCATCAGATTGTTTTTTTGCAAAAAGTTGCAGGCGCCATTTATCTATTACTGATTGCAACAACGGCTTTGCCCCGGCACTCTGTATGCATAACCAGTATTTGATTGCATTGCACCATGGCCAACCCCCTCGAAGACCCCTTGTATTACCTGCATAACTTCCGCCAAGTGCTGGTTTGGTTGGGGCAACGCTACGCCGATTTGCTCAATGCGCACGAACAGCAATTCATTCAGCAATTTGACAGGTTGCCCCAGGCCTCCCAGGCGTTGTTGGTGCGCATGGTGATGCGCAAGGGCGTGCATTTTCGCGCCACTAAACTCCATTACCAGGAAATCGGTTGCCCCCATGCGGCGGCGGGGCCATTGCGTGAGCTGGGATGGGTGGAGGATCAAAGCCCGCTGCCGTTTGCCACCCTGTTCGCGCTGCTGCAAAAGAGTGAATTGCTCGGTGCCTTCAAGCCTTGGATCGACCAACCCAAGGGTAACAAGGCCGACTGGCTTGAACCCTTGGCCGCGCAATTTACCGAGCCGCGCAGCTTTGCCCAGTGGTGCCCCGACGTGGACGACGCGCTCTACAGCCTGACGGTAATGGAGTTGTGTGATCGCCTGCGCCTGATGTTCTTCGGCAATCTGCACCAGGACTGGTCGGAATTCGTGCTGGCAGACCTGGGCATCTACACCTATGAAAAAGTCGAGTTCTGCGCCGAGTCGCGCGGTTTGCGCAGCCGGGACGACGTGCATGGGTTCCTGTTCCTGCACCAGTGCCAGCAAGCCTTTGAAGCCGGTGACGCGCTGGATACGGTGTTGGCGCAGGTCGCCACGTTGTGTACCGACAATCCCTGGCTGGAAAAGCGCCGCGCCAAGCTGTTGTTCCAGATCGGCCAGTATTGCGAACGGTGCGCCGAGCTGGCGCTGGCCGAACAGATTTACCGCGGTTGCACGCACCCCGGTGCCCGGGCGCGGCTGATTCGCGTACTGGAGCGCCAGGAGGATTACGCCCAAGCCATGGCCTTGGCGACCGAGGCACAACAGGCCCCACACAGCGCCGCTGAACACCAACAACTGCTAAGGGTAGTGCCGCGCCTGCGGCGCAAACTTGGCGGGCCGGCGCTGCCCAGGGCCAAGCCCCAAGCGGTGGCGCGCCTGGACCTGGCACTGATGCAGGAACCGCTGCTGTCGGTGGAATCCAGTGTGCTGGCGCACCTGAGCGAACCGGATGCGCCCGTGCATTACGTCGAGAATGGCCTGATCAATTCGCTGTTCGGCTTGCTGTGCTGGGAGGCGATTTTCGCCCCGCTGCCGGGGGCATTCTTCCACCCGTTCCAGCGTGGGCCGGCGGATTTGCACAGCGAGGACTTTTATCAACGCCGAGAAGCCTTGTTTGCCGCGTGCTTTGCACAACTGGAGGATGGTCGCTACAAGGCTAGCATCCGCCAACGCTATGTAGAGAAATGGGGCATTCAGTCGCCTTTTGTGTTCTGGAACCTGCTCAACGAAGAACTGCTCGAGCAAGCCCTGGCCTGCCTGCCCGCCGAACACTTGCGCCATTGGTTTACGCGCCTGTTGCAGGATATCCGTGCCAACCGGGCCGGGATGCCGGACCTTATCCAGTTCTGGCCCGCACAAAATACCTATCGCATGATCGAGGTCAAAGGCCCCGGCGACCGCCTGCAAGACAACCAGTTGCGTTGGCTGCAATTCTGCGGCGAGCACCAGATGCCGGTCACCGTCTGCTACGTGCGCTGGGCGGAGCAACCCGCTTGAGTTACAGCGTGGCCGTGCGGGCGTTGTGTGAGTTCACGGCCAAGGTCGGTGACCTCGACCTGCGCTTTACGCCGTCGCCCAGCGCCCAGGAAGGCATCGTCGGCCATCGCACGGTGGCATCCCGGCGCAGCGCGCACTATCAGCACGAGGTCACCCTGGAGGGCGATTACCAGCAGCTCAAGGTGCGGGGCAGGGCGGACGGCTACGACCCGGACGCCAACCGCCTGGAAGAAGTCAAAACCTACCGTGGCGACCTCGCTGCCCAGCCCGCCAACCATCGGCAGCTGCACTGGGCCCAGGTCAAAGTGTATGGCTGGCTGATGTGCCAGAAGCTCGGGCTCAGTGAGATCGACCTGGCGCTGGTGTACTTCGATATCGTCGGCGAAGGCGAAACCTTGCTCAACCAGCGATTCGATGCGCCAGACCTTGAGCAGTTCTTCAAGCAACAATGCGCGCTGTTCCTGGACTGGGCCCGGCAGGAGATGCAGCACCGCGCGGCACGCAACGCTGGCGCGCAGAGCCTGGCATTTCCCCATGCCGACTTCCGTACCGGGCAGCGCACCTTGGCCGAGTCGGTCTACAAAGCGGTGTGTACCGGCCGGTGCCTGATGGCCCAGGCGCCCACCGGCATTGGCAAGACCATCGGCACTATCTTCCCGCAGCTCAAGGCCTTGGCGCCGCAGCAACTGGACAAGGTGTTCTTCCTCACCGCCAAGACGCCCGGGCGCAAGCTGGCCCTGGATGCTGCGCAGGTGTTGTACGACAGCAGCCCCGAGCTGTCACTGCGTGTGCTTGAACTGGTGGCCCGGGACAAGGCGTGCGAACACCTGGACAAAGCCTGCCACGGTGATTCCTGCCCGTTGGCCAAGGGCTTTTACGACCGCCTGCCTGCCGCCCGCCAGGCCGCGTCCCAGGTGCGCCTGCTCGATCAACGCAGCCTGCGCAACGTGGCGCTGGCTCATCAGGTTTGCCCGTACTATTTGAGCCAGGAAATGGCGCGCTGGAGCGACCTGATCGTCGCCGACTACAACTATTACTTCGACTTTGGCGCGATGTTGTTCGGCCTCGCCCAGCTCAACCAATGGCAGGTCTCGGTGCTGGTGGATGAAGCCCACAACCTGGTCGAGCGAGCCCGCTCGATGTACAGCGCCAGCCTGGATCAATACAGCCTCAAGACCGTGCGCGACAGCGCACCCGAGGCGCTGAAAAAACCCTTGCAGCGCCTCAACCGTGAGTGGAACGCGTTGCACAAGGATCAACTGGCGCCTTATCAGGCCTACGCCGCCAAACCCGACAAACTGCTCCAGGCCCTGAGCCTGTGCACCAGCGCCATGGGCGATTACTTCAACGATCACCCCGATGCCCTCACCGGTGACCTGCAAGCCTTCTACTTCGACGCGCTGCAATGGGCCAAAGTGGCGGAGCTGTTTAACGAGCACTTTATTTTCGATATCACTAAGCGCTCGTTCACCGCCAAGCGCAGCAGCTCGACCCTGTGCCTGCGCAACGTGGTACCGGCCGAGTTCATCCGGCCCAGGCTTACGGCTGCGCGCAGCAGTGTGTTGTTTTCCGCGACCTTGAGCCCACGGCACTATTACGCCGATTTGCTGGGCCTGCCAGCGAACACCGCCTGGGTCGACGTTGAATCACCGTTCAAGGCCGAGCAGTTGCAGGTGAGCATCGTTGAGCGGATCTCCACGCGGTTCGTGCATCGCCAGGCATCGCTGGAACCCATCGTGGCATTGATCGCCCAGCAGTTCGCCGCGCAACCGGGTAACTATCTGGCGTTTTTCTCCAGCTTCGATTACCTGCAACAGGTCGCGCAGCTACTGGCTGAGCGACACCCACAGATTGCGCTGTGGCTGCAATCCCGAGGTATGGCCGAGGCCGAGCGCCAGGCCTTTCTCGACCAGTTCACCCCGCACAGCCAGGGCATCGGCTTTGTGGTACTGGGCGGAGCGTTCGGCGAAGGCATTGACTTGCCCGGCGCGCGCTTGATCGGCGCGTTTATCGCCACCCTGGGCTTGCCCCAGCTCAACCCGGTGAACGAGCAGATGAAACTGCGCATGGGCGCGATTTTCGGCGCGGGGTACGACTACACGTATCTGTACCCGGGTATTCAAAAAGTCGTGCAGGCGGCGGGGAGGGTGATTCGCAGCCAACAGGATCGGGGGGTGGTGATGTTGATTGATGACCGGTTTGGGGAGCAGCGGGTGCGGCAGCTGCTCCCCAAATGGTGGGCATTTAAATGATGGTTCACACCCTGCGCAATGACTCATTCAAGTCTACGGCGCCCGCCCGAGTGAAACTGGTCGAAATCACGTAATTACGAAGTGTGCTGTTGGCGCTATCAAACGCCTGAATCCGGGTATTGGCTACTGTCAGAATTAACAGGTACCGATCCAGGGGCATCCTGCACTACCTGTTAATTCTGACAGTAGGCACGCCGCGATTTCAGGCGTTTGATAGTGGTAAGCCAACAGCGCACGACCGTGAGGATTCTCGCCATGCCCAAGAACAAAACACTTGACCCCCTCTTGCCGCCCATCGTTGTCCCGCTGATGGAACCGGCCATTGATGGCGATATCGAAGGGGCGCATGGCGGTATCGGCCTGCGGCATACCGAGGTGCCGTTGGTGGTCTACCTGATCAACCCCAAAGATGGCGTCACTCCGGGCAGTGTTGCCTCACTGT
>NZ_WKFA01000055.1:0-40312 GCF_021605325.1 Pseudomonas sp. PA-7-1E | reverse complement strand
TGCAAGACCGCCCCGGCCCGGACATCGTCGCGGCGAATCGTCTGATGATTCAGGGCGACCGTCATTACGACTACGACGCCTTCGGCAACCTCATCCGCGAACGGCGCGGCAAAAGCCAGCAACTCGTTACTGAGTACCGCTACGACTGCCAGCATCGGTTAATCAGCATCACAAAGCCCAACGGCCAAACCGCCAGCTATCGCTATGACCCATTTGGACGCCGCATCAGCAAGACCGTAGACGGCAAGACCACCGAGTTTTTCTGGCAAGGCGACAAGCTGATAGCCGAACACCATGCAGAGCGCCATCGCAGCTACCTCTACGAACCCGACAGCTTCCGCCCATTGGCGCTGTTGGAAGGTTTCGGTCCACAAGCCACCACGCCCTACCACTACCAACTCGACCACCTCGGCACCCCGCAGGAACTGACCAACCCCGAAGGCGAAATCATCTGGTCCGCCCACTACCGCGCATACGGCCAGATTGCCCGGCTCGACGTAGGCAACATTGACAACCCGCTGCGCTTTCAGGGTCAGTATTTCGATCAGGAAAGCGGCCTGCACTACAACCGCCATCGCTACTACAATCCGGATATTGGTCGCTACCTGACACCGGACCCGGTGAAGTTGGCGGGTGGGATCAATGGGTACCGGTATGTGCCCAATCCGACAGGTTGGGTAGACCCGCTGGGACTGAACAGATGCCCAGGTACGGTAGGATGCGAACCATCCTTAGGCGCTGAAGATCCTTCAACTCCAGCATCAAGTAAGAAATCAGAACCCAACGTTCCGACTCCTCATAATGACGAAGAGTATCTTTTTCGCGGAGACAAAACCCCTCCAAACGAGGTATTCAAAAATGGCTTTAAAAGCAAAGGCGATAGCGAAGATTTGTACCTACACGCAATTGACAGTAATGACCCTCCCAGCAATTTCATAAGCACATCGCCATCACGGGCAGTCGGGATCACTTTTGCTACCAGCTACGGAGATAAAAAAGGCTATTTGTACACACTTAAGAGTATTGAGGGGCATGATATAAATACAGAACTAGGCAAGCAGGCGCCGTACCCTAAAGAGCTAGAATTCGCTATCCATAACAAAATCGACCCAGAGGATATATTAGGCGCCACCCCAGTAAAATCTGATGGAACTTACGTTGGATATTCCATACCAAACCCCAACAGGAAATAAAATGAAAACCAAAAATATAAAGGTGATAATCAAAAACGAGCACAAGGAGGTCACCGTCAAATATGACCCAAGGAAGCTCATCATGACATTTTCAGAGGCCGATAACTTTAAAAAAGTTTATGAAGGGCATGACCTATATATATGCCTCGCAAAAATCAGAGCAGACTTCCCGCATATAACTTTTTTATGCAAAGGGGCAAAAATAAATGTTAAACCTTCAAGAATGGCTTCTCAGATGAGCGCGGGGCTCGTCGCATACGAAATGACTTTAGGTCAGCAAGCTACCAACGACGACATAGTCCATTTGTTTGACTACGAAGAGGAGAACCTAACAAACGACCCACAGGAACAAATTGATTTCTTCAGGAAATGGTTGGTGTCACTAGGTGCGCAAGATTACGAAAAATTCAACTAAGTTATGAGTGCCCCTCCCCCTGTGATTAGCCAGCTCACCACAGGGGAGAAACGATATCCTTAAATCCCCGCCAACGCCAAATCCATCGCAAAATACGTAAATATCAAATCCGCCCCCGCCCGCTTGATCGACCCCAACGTCTCGCGCACCACTCGATCCTCATCAATCGCCCCTGCCTGTGCGCCGAACTTGATCATCGCGTACTCACCGCTCACCTGGTACGCCGCCACCGGCAGGCGCGAGGCTTCGCGGATGTCGCGGATGATGTCGAGGTAGGCACCGGCAGGCTTGACCATCAGCGCATCAGCGCCTTCCTGTTCGTCCAGCAGCGATTCGCGCACGGCTTCGCGGCGGTTCATCGGGTTCATCTGGTAGCTTTTGCGGTCGCCCTTGAGCGCGCTGCCGCCGGCTTCGCGGAAGGGGCCGTAGAGGGCCGAGGCGAATTTGGTGGAGTAGGCCATGATCGGGATGTGGGTGAAGCCGGCGTCATCCAGGGCACGGCGGATGGCCTGGACCTGGCCGTCCATCGCGGCTGACGGGGCGATCACGTCGGCGCCGGCGCGGGCGGCGGCCACGGCTTGTTTGCCGAGGTTGACCAGGGTCGCGTCGTTGTCGACATGGGCACCGTGCATCACACCGCAGTGGCCGTGGTCGGTGTATTCGCAGAAGCAGGTGTCGGACATCACGATCATTTCCGGCACGGCGTCCTTGATGATCGAGGACATGCGCGAAACCAGGCCGCGTTCTTTCCATGTGTCGCTGCCGCTGGCGTCGAGGTGGTGGGAGACGCCGAAGGTCATCACCGACTTGATGCCGGCGCGGGCGTAACGCTCGATCTCACCGGCGAGTTTTTTCTCAGGAATGCGCAACACACCCGGCATGCTGGTGATGGGCACGAAGTCGTCGATTTCTTCTTCGATAAAAATCGGCAGTACCAGGTCGTTGAGGGTGAACTCACTTTCCTGGAACAGGCCACGCAGCTCCGGGGAGCGGCGCAGGCGACGTGGGCGGGCTTGGGGGAACTGGCTGGTCATGGCAATCCTGAAAAATGGCTGAACACTTTGGGGCGAAAGCTTATGCCCCCAAGTCCCGGCAACACAAATGCCGAGGGGCCAATAGTGTATTGCCGGGTGCGTAACAATTCATTGATCTACAGCTGTAGACGCCCTTCGATGCACAACGCTACGGCGCCTCCCACCCAGATTTCATCGCCCTGGCGCTCGATATGAATACGCCCAGCTCGCCCAATCGCCGTGCCTTGGCTGACCACGTAACGGCTGGGCGCCAGACCCTCGGCGAGCAGCCATTGGGCCACGCCGGCATTCAAGCTGCCGGTGGCCGGGTCTTCGGCGGCGCCATCGCCAGCGACAAAAGCGCGCACTTCAAATTGCGCGTCCACCGCATCACGCGTCGGATCACAGGGGGCGATCACCCCTACGGCCAGACCCAGCAGTTGCGCATAGTCCGGTTGCAACGCAAGCACCGCGTCACGATCAGCCAGCATCACCGCCAGCCAACCCGCACCATTGTCGACCCACTGGCTGCGCACAATCGCCTCGGGCGCCAGCTTCAAAGCCAGGCGCACGCGCTCCAGCAACGGCGCCTCCACGGGCCCTGCACGCAACAATGGCGGCGCGATAAACGCCAGTTGGTCACCCTGGCGACGAATACGCACCAAGCCGATTTCGCACTCCTGGATAATCTCCTCCCCACGTGGCACGCCGCCAGCCTGCAACCAGGCGTGGCAACTGCCCAAGGTCGGATGCCCGGCGAACGGCAGCTCTTTGAGGGTGGTGAAGATTCTTACCCGATAGTCAGCACGTGGGTCGCGCGGCGTCAGTAAAAACGTGGTTTCGCTGAGGTTGGTCCAATTGGCAAAGTCCGCCATCTGCTGGTCGGTGAAGCTATCGGCCCCCAGCACCACGGCCAAGGGGTTGCCTTTGAGCGGCACGCTGCTGAATACATCCAGTTGTTGAAAATCGAAAGTCGACATGCTTCAGCTCGGAATGTTCAGGCCACGGATCACCGCAGGACGTGCGACAAAGCCGTCCAACGCGCGCAGTACGTTAGGGAAATCGGTGATGCCTACCAGATCACCGGACTCGTAGAACCCAATCAAGTTGCGAACCCACGGAAAGGTCGCAATGTCGGCGATGCTGTACTCGTCGCCCATGATCCAGGTGCGGCCCAACAGGCGCTTTTCCAGCACGCCCAGCAAGCGCCGCGATTCGGCGGCGTAGCGATCACGCGGGCGCTTGTCCTCATAAGCCTTGCCGGCGAATTTGTTAAAGAACCCCAGTTGGCCAAACATCGGGCCAATGCCGCCCATCTGGAACATCAACCATTGCAGGGTTTCGTAGCGTGTGGCCGGGTCTTCGGAGAGCAACTGGCTGGTCTTTTCCGCCAGGTAAATGAGGATCGCGCCGGATTCGAACAACGCCAACGGCTGCCCGCTCGGGCCGTTGGGGTCGATAATCGCAGGGATCTTGTTGTTGGGGTTCAGGGACAGGAACTCGGGAGACAATTGGTCCTGGGTGTCGAAGCTGACCTTGTGCGCCTCGTAAGGCAGGCCCAGTTCTTCGAGCATGATCGACACCTTGACGCCGTTGGGCGTGGGTAGCGAATACAGCTGCAGGCGTTCTGGGTGCTGGGCGGGCCATTTGCTATTGATCGGGAAAGCGGCGAGTGCGTTCATCGAGAACCCCCTGGTCGGAAAGCCCCATCATAGTCATCTGCCTGCCGTCGTGCATGGGTCATCGTTGCGCAACATTTGCCAGCTAGTATCCCGCGTGGGCGAACCAAAGCGCCCGAATGCACTCTTAAGAGCGCCCGAACAATGAATGGAGGCTGCTTGCTATATCGACAGGGAACACCGCAGGACGCTGATGCGTCACTGGGGCCGGGCTTGTCCGCCTTAACCCGACGCACGAAGACTCGAACCTATCATGAAGATCAAGCCTCTGCGCCTTGTGCCACGACTCAAACGTTATTCCTACATGGTATTGCCGCTGCTGCTGGTCAGCGCTGCCATCGTCACCGCCCTGGACGCCCGTGAAAGCCGTGCGCAACCGGTCGATGGCGTGCAAACCCTGGTATTCCTGCGCCATGGTGAAAAGCCCGCCGGTGGCCTGGGCCAACTCAATTGCCAGGGCCTGAACCGCGCCATGAACCTGGCGACCCTGTTGCCGGAAAAGTTCGGCAAAGCCAACTATGTGTTCGCTGCCAACCCGACGCGCAACGTCGAGGAAGGCGAACTGGATAACTCCTACAGCTACATTCGCCCACTGATCACCATCAGCCCCAGCGCGATCAAGCTCGGCCTGCCGGTGAATATCGAGTTCTCAGCGAATGACACCAGTGCCCTGGCCGAAGAACTGGTCGAGGACAAATACCGCAACGCGACCATCTACACGGCCTGGTCCCATGGTTACTTGCCGGAACTGATCAACAAAGTCGCCAGCGAAGCCGCCGGCGAAAAACACACCATTACCGATGATTGGTCTGGAAATGACTATGACTCCCTGTACGTGCTGACATTGACCTGGCACAACGGCAAGGCTTCGCTGCTCAGCCGCAACTACAAGCAAGGGCTGAATAACGGCGGGGAAAACTGCCCGGACCCGACCCAGGTCAGCGCAGATATCTGAAGCTTGGGCCGCAGGGGCGTATGATGCCGGGCTATCGACTCACCTGCGGATCCTCTCCATGTCCAACCTCGCTTCCACCCAGCCCAACCGCGGCTGGGCATTCTGGTGCAAACCTGCGCTGTTTCTCCTGGTGGCCTGCATCGGCCTCTACTATGTGAAGTGGTCGCCCTACTACCTAAAGGCGTTTGTAGCGGCCGACAACCACAGCATTGGCGCCTCGATTCTCAATGACCAGCAAAGCTCGCCTCTGGCGGCGGCGCTGGCCTATGCCCAGGTGTATTTCCTGGCCATCTGGAAAGCCGCCGTACTGGCAGTGATCCTCGGTTCATTGCTGCAGGTATTGATCCCCCGCGACTGGCTGCTGCGCCTGTTTGGCCGCGCCGGGCTGGGCTCGACCCTGCGCGGTGGGCTGTTCGCCCTGCCGGGGATGATGTGCAGTTGCTGCGCGGCCCCGGTGGCGGCGGGCATGCGCCGCCAGCAGGTGTCGGTCGGCGCGGCGCTGGCGTTCTGGATTGCCAACCCGGTATTGAACCCGGCGACATTGGTGTTCATGGGCTTTGTGCTGGGCTGGGGTTTCACCGCGCTGCGGCTGGTGGCGGGGATTGTGCTGGTGGTGGGCGTGTCCCTGGTGGCACAGCGCATTGCGCGCCCGGACCAGGTGCCGGAAGCAGCACTTGAAGCCGTTGCCGACGTCAGCACAGTGGAGTCGCAACCGTTCCTGAGCCGCTGGTTACGCACGCTGTGGCAGCTGTTCTGGAGCACTATCCCGGTTTATATCCTGGCGGTGCTGATCCTCGGCGCGGCGCGGGTGTGGCTGTTCCCTCATGTGGACGGGGCGATGGCCGACAGCCTGGTGTGGCTGGTGCCGCTGGCGATTGTGGGCACGCTGTTCGTGATTCCGACAGCGGCAGAGATTCCTATCGTACAAACCATGATGGCCCTGGGCATGGGCACCGGCCCGGCCGTGGCCTTGCTGATGACCCTGCCGAGCGTGAGCCTGCCGTCGCTGTTGATGCTGCGCAAGGATTTCGATGCGCGGGTGCTGGTGACGGTGGCCGGCTTGACCATGCTGGTGGGGGTGGTGTGTGGGTTGATTGGAGCGGTGATTCTTTAGAGTTTCAGTGGGGCTGATGGCCTCATCGCAGGCAAGCCAGCTCCCACCTTTGTATGTATTCACACTTCAAAAGGTGGGAGCTGGCTTGCCTGCGATGGCGTCCGAAAGGTCACCCCACCCGAGCTGCTCGCTCGCGCAAATACTCCACCACCGCACCCTGCTCCCCGGCAAACTCGATACGCGCGCCCTTGCTCTCGCGCTGGAACGCATACATCGGGTCGTAATACTCACGCAGCAAGCCTTCAATCCATACCCGATGCAACTCCACTGCGCCGCTGCGTGCCTGTTCGGCCAGGGCATCCTGCAACACCGCCTGCAACCGCTGGAAACGCTCGCCCCCCAGTCGCTTGTGAATATTGGCCAGGCTCTGGGTCAGGCGCTCGGCAAATAATCGCTGGCCGGTTTCCCCAAACACCTCAATGAACTCGGCGCACAGGTCCACCACGTAATCCTTCAGGATGCGCTCGACACGACCCTCGACGCTGTCTTCCAGCCACACCATAGGAAACGTCTGCATGCCCTTGTGCAATGGCAGCGGCAGCGCACAGCTGCCGATCATGCGGCTCTCGTCCTCGACCACAAACTGCTCGATACCACCTGCGCGCTTCTTCAGCAAATCCACCGCCAAGCGATTTTCGAAGTCGATATTAGAGGGTTGGGCCGTGGCGCGCTTGCCGAAACTGGAACCGCGATGGTTGGCGTGCCCTTCCAAATCCAGGGCATTGCGCAGTTGGCCGAGCACTTCGGTCTTGCCGGTGCCGGTCATGCCGCCCAACAGTACGAAATCACACTGGGCAGTCGCCTGCTCCAGGGTTTCCAGCAGGAAGGTACGCATGGCCTTGTAGCCACCGCCGACGCGGGGGTATTCGATGCCCGCTTCGGTTTTCAACCATTGCTGCACGATCTGCGAACGCAGGCCGCCCCGAAAGCAGTACAGGTAGCCATTGGGGTTAGCCTGGGCAAACTGCGCCCACTGTTCGATGCGCTCGGCCTTGATTGCCCCCGACACCAGTTCATGCCCCAGCACGATCGCCGCTTGCTGGCCTTGCTGCTTGTAACAGGTGCCGACTCGCTGGCGCTCATCGTCGGTCATCAGCGGCAGGTTGATCACCCCGGGGAACGCGCCCTTGGTGAATTCGACCGGCGCGCGGGTATCCATCATCGGCCGGTCGTTGAGGAAAATGTCGCGGTAATCGGTGATGTCCGTCGCCATCAAATCACCTCAACCGCGTTGGTCTGTCGCTCCAGCAGTTCACCGATAGGCTCAAGGGCCAAGCCCAGCTCGGCAGCCACGGCGTGGAACTCGGCATCACCTTCTGGGGTAACGGCGATCAGCAGGCCACCGCTGGTCTGGGGGTCGCACAGCACGCGCTTGTGCAGCTCCTGCACACGCCCCAGCTTGCTGGCGTAGCTCTCGAAGTTGCGCAAGGTGCCACCCGGCACGCAGCCCTGGTCCAGGTAATACTCCACCCCCGGCAGGCGCGGAACCTTTGCATAGTCGATACGGGCCGTCAGGCCACTGCCATCGGCCATTTCCACCAGGTGGCCAAGCAGGCCGAAACCAGTGACATCGGTCATGGCCGTCACACCGGCCAACTTGCCGAAACGGCTGCCCGGCTTGTTGAGTGTGCACATCCAGTCACGCGCCAGGCCGATATCCGCCTCGCGCAGCTTGCCCTTCTTCTCGGCGGTGGTGAGGATGCCGATGCCCAGGGGCTTGGTCAGGTACAGGCGGCAACCGGCGGTAGCCGTGTCGTTACGCTTCATATGGCGCTTTTGCACGATGCCGGTCACGGCCAGGCCGAAGATCGGCTCCGGCGCGTCGATGGAATGCCCGCCCGCAAGCGGAATGCCAGCTGCGTCGCACACCGCCCGACCGCCGCGAATCACTTCGCGGGCAATCTCCGGCGCGAGCACATTGACCGGCCAGCCGAGAATGGCGATGGCCATCAAGGGATCGCCGCCCATGGCGTAGATATCGCTGATGGCATTGGTGGCGGCGATGCGGCCGAAGTCGAACGGGTCGTCGACAATCGGCATGAAAAAGTCCGTGGTGGACACCACGCCGCGCTCGTCGTCGATGGCGTATACCGCCGCATCGTCGCGGGAGGCATTGCCCACCCACAGGTTGGGGTCGAGGTTCTGTGCACCGCTGCCCGCAAGGATCACTTCCAGGACCTGGGGCGAAATCTTGCAACCGCAACCCGCACCGTGGCTGTACTGGGTAAGGCGAATCGGCTCGTTCATGGGGGACCTCAAGCTATCAAGTGGGCCGATTCTAGCAGACAGCAAAAGGCCGGCTGGGCTCTTGTGAGCACAGCCGGCCTGTTTGTTCAGCGGTTACTGGCGCGCAGCGAGCAAACGTGCGTGCCGGTTACGCCGGGCGATGTTCAAGCATTCGATCGCCGCCGAGAATGCCATGGCCGCATACACGTAGCCTTTTGGCACGTGGGCGCCGAAGCCTTCGGCGATCAGCGTCATGCCGATCATGATCAAGAAGCCCAGGGCCAGCATCACCACGGTTGGGTTGTCGTTGATGAACTTGGCCAACGGCTCAGCGGCCACCAGCATCACGATCACCGAGACCACCACGGCAATGATCATGATCGGCAAGTGCTCGGTCATACCCACGGCGGTGATGATGCTGTCGATGGAGAACACCAGGTCGAGCATCAGGATCTGGCCGATGGCGGCGGCAAAACCGATGGTCACGGTGTTGCTGACGGTTGCCTTCTCTTCAGGCTCCGGGTCCATGCTGTGATGGATCTCGGTGGTCGCCTTCCACACCAGAAACAGGCCGCCGGCGATCAGGATCATGTCCTTCCACGAGAACGCCTGGCCGAAAACTTCGAACACCGGTGTTGTCAATTGCACGATGAATGCGATGGTGCTCAACAGGCCCAGGCGCAATATCAACGCCATGCTGATACCAATGCGCCGCGCCTTGGCCCGGTGCTTCTCCGGCAGTTTGTTGGTGAGGATCGAGATAAAGATCAGGTTATCGATGCCCAGCACGATTTCCATGACGATCAAGGTCGCCAGTGCGACCCAGGCGGTGGGGCTGGCGGCCAGTTGTAGAAGGTAATCCATAAGTCAGTCCTGACGTGGTAGTGCTGGGGAATTAGGTTTCTTTGGTGTCGGATTCAGCAGCGTTTTCGGCGTCTTTTTCCTGCTTCTCAGGGCTGATCAAGCCCTGGGTTGCTTCACTCAATGCCTGCTCGGCGGCCTTGTGGGTCTCGTCGATGGCCTGCTTGGCCGACTCGGTGGCTTTGCCCAGCACCTGTTGCGCGCTTTTCTCGACTTGATCACAGCCGCTGACCACTATCAATGAAAGCGCAAGCAACGACGCCGCGCCCAGGGAATTGAGTTTCATGATGTATTCCTCGTTAGAACCATTGGGTCCAAGTAGTGGCCCCTCGATAGCGAGGCATTCTATGCAGGCGAACAGTTCAGGAAAATTCGTATTTTTCTCGCGTATACTTCGATTTTTACGAAGTGTAGGCCGTGATGCTCAATTATCGACAACTGCATTACTTCTGGGTGGTGGCCAAGACCGGTAGCATCGTGCGCGCCTGTGAGCAATTGAACCTCACGCCGCAGACCATCAGCGGGCAGATCAGCCTGTTGGAGCAGACCTTCGGTATTGCCCTGTTTCAGCGGGTCGGGCGCCAGCTTGAACTGACCGAAGCCGGGCGCCAGGCGCTGCCCTACGCCGAGCAGATGTTCCAGACCGGCAATGAACTGGAGGCGATGCTGCGCGCCCAGCCTGACGAGCAGCAGATCCCGTTCCGCGTTGGGGTGGCGGATGTGGTGCCCAAATCCATCGTGTACCGGCTGATCGCGCCGACCATGGAGTTGAGCGAACCGATCCGCATCACCTGCCGTGAAGACAAACTCGAACGTTTACTGGCCGACCTGGCGATCCAGCGCCTGGACTTGGTGATTTCCGACAGCCCCATGCCCACGCACTTGGACATCAAGGGCTACAGCCAGAAACTGGGAGAATGCGGCATCAGTTTTTTCGCCACCCAGGCGTTGGCTGACCAGCATGGGGGGGATTTCCCACAGTGTTTGCAAGGCGCACCGCTGTTGATTCCGGGGGCAGAGACCGTGGTACGCAGCCGTTTGCAGCGCTGGTTCGCCGAACAGCAGATTCAACCCCGCATCATCGGCGAGTTCGACGACAGCGCCTTGATGCAGGCCTTCGGGCAATCCGGCAGTGGGATTTTTATCGCGCCCAGCGTGATCGCCGACGAGGTGGTGCGCCAATACGGCGTGGCGCTGATTGGCCAGACCGATGCAGTGACCGAGTCGTTTTATGCGATCTCAGTGGAGCGCAAGGTCAAGCACCCCGGCATTGTGGCCATTACCGAGGGTGCCCGGCGGGAGTTGTTTACCGCCCTGCCCTGATCGCTCAGGCATTGAGCGCCGTGGGTTTGGCGGTCATCAGCCACAGTGCGAGCAGGATCGACACCAGGATAAACCCCGAAGCGGCAAACCCCAGGCTTCCCAGGCCCAGAGTGTCGATGACATGCCCGCCCACCATCGCGCCCAGGCCAATGCCGAGGTTGGCGCCGGCGATATTCAGCGACGCGGCAAACGCCGGTGCATGGGGCGCGGCCTTCATCAAGCGCACATGGCTGACCAGGAACATCGCCGCCTGGGTCACTCCCCACACCGCCATCGCCGCGGCCAGGCCGATGGCCGAGTGAATCGCCGGCACCACTGCCACCATGCCCGCGATCATGAACCCGCAGAACACCATGGACGCGATCAATGGGTGACGATCCACGGCGCGTCCGCCAAGGGAGTTGCCAATCAGCCCGACCGCGCCAAAGCCCATCAGGCACCAGCCCACCAACGTACCGTCGAAGCCGGCCAGCCGCTCAAGGATATCTGCCAGGTAGGTATAGGCGGTGAACATGCCACTGAACACCAGGACCGACAGCAGGATATGCCCCTGCATCACCGGGCTGCGCAGGATCTTGAATTGTGAGCGCAAGCTGGCCTGCTGATGCTTGGCCTGGGTAACCGGCAGGTAGACATACAGCAGCAATGCCTTGGCCAGGGCAATCACAGCGAGCACGGCGAACGCGGTGCGCCAGCCGAACATATCGGAAATCAGCGTGCCCACCGGAATACCAAATACGGTGGCGCAAACAATGCCAAAGCCGATTTTTTCAATCGCACGCCCGGCGAACTCAGGGCCGACAATGTCTACCGCCGTTTCGCTGGCGAGGGCCCAGAATACTGGCAAGCCCAAGGCGGGAATCAAACGGGCCACGGCCATCACCCAGATATTCGGCGCCAAAGCCGCCACGGTGTTGGCCGCTGCAAACATGATCAGGATGCTGATAAACAGGCGCTTGCGCGAAAAGCGCGCGCAGTAGGCCGTGAGGAACGGGCCGAACGCGGCCACGGTGAACGCGAACAGCGTCACCAGCAGCCCCGCCTGGGACACGCTGACGTTCAGGTCCCGAGCAATCGACGGCAACAGGCCGACGATGACGAATTCTGTGGTCAGCACGGTAAAACCGGCGGCTGACAGCAGCAGGATAGGAAACAACATGAAAACTCCAGAAACGACGACATCAACGACAGCCCGAAGGGCCCGCTGACGGAGAGGAAAGATGAGAGGGGGGAATCTTAACAGAACATGTCCGGATTTGACCAAGCCCGGCTGAAACGGGTGACGGAATGCCGCAGCAAACGAGACGTGCCCTACAGCATGCTAGACTTCGCGCCTACTTCCTACAGTACTTTCTGCCTGCAATGCTGTGCCCTACTAAAAAAACTAGAGACAACTCTTTATGACTGCTGCCCCTTCCCTGTTGCAACGTTTAATGCGCGTCAGCCTGGTCTCCCAAATTGTCATCGGCCTGATTGCCGGGATCGTGCTGGCCCTGCTGTTCCCCGAGGCCGCGCGCGCCACCGGTTTTATCGGCAAGGTGTTTGTCACGGCGCTGAAGGCTGTCGCGCCAATCCTGGTGTTTGTGCTGGTCATGGCCTCGATTGCCAACCATAAGCATGGCCAGGAAACCCATATCCGCCCGATCCTGTTCCTGTATCTGCTCGGCACCTTTGCCGCCGCCGTGGTTGCGGTGGTTGCCAGCATGATGTTTCCGTCGTTCCTGGTATTGGCTACCCATGACGCCACGGTGAGCGCTCCTGGGGGCATTGGCGAAGTGTTGCAAAGCCTGCTGCTCAGTGTGGTGGATAACCCGGTCAGTGCACTGATGAACGCCAACTTCATTGGCATCCTGGCCTGGGCCATCGGCATGGGCATCGCTATTCGCCATGCCGGTGAGACCACCCGTACGGTATTGGACGACTTGTCCAACGGCGTCACCCTGATCGTACGCGTGGTGATCCGCTTCGCCCCGCTGGGTATCTTCGGTCTTGTGGCCTCCACCCTCGCCACCTCTGGTTTCGACGCCCTGCTCGGCTATGCCCACCTGCTGGTCGTGCTGATCGGCTGCATGGTGTTCGTGGCACTGGTGATCAACCCGGCCATCGTGTTCTGGAAACTGCGTCGCAACCCTTACCCGCTGGTGCTGATGTGCCTGCGCGAAAGCGGCATCACCGCGTTTTTCACCCGCAGCTCGGCGGCGAACATTCCGGTCAACCTGGCGCTGAGCAAACGCCTGGGCCTGCATGAAGACACCTACTCGGTGTCGATCCCCCTCGGTGCCACCATCAACATGGCCGGCGCCGCCATCACTATCACCGTGCTGACCCTGGCGGCCGTGCACACCCTGGGCATCGCCGTGGACATGCCAACCGCCGTGCTGCTCAGCGTGGTCGCTGCGGTGTGTGCCTGCGGTGCATCGGGGGTGGCGGGTGGTTCGCTGCTGTTGATTCCCCTGGCGTGCAGCCTGTTTGGCATCCCCAGTGAAATCGCCATGCAGGTAGTGGCCGTCGGTTTCATCATCGGCGTGCTGCAGGACTCGGCGGAAACCGCACTCAACTCGTCTACCGATGTGCTGTTTACCGCGGCGGCGTGTTTGGGCAAGGAAGAACAGGCCGCTTAACACAGCCCCATAAAAAAGCCCGGTGCCGTTCGCAGAGAACGGCACCGGGCTTTTTTGTGCTTGCGGGTTTAGAACGCGCCCATGTAATCGCGCTTGCCCACTTCCACACCGTTATGACGCAGCAGCGCATAAGCGGTGGTGACGTGGAAGAAGAACTGCGGCAGGCCGTAGGTCAGCAGGTAGGACTGACCGCTGAAGCGCTTCTCTTTCGGGGTGCCTGGGCGCGTGACGATCTCGATGCCTTCCTTGCCGTCGATCTGCTCGGGCTTGATGGTGTCGACAAAGGCAAGGACCTTGGCGATCAACGCTTGCAGGTCGGCAAAGGTGACTTCGCTGTCTTCGTACTTCGGTACTTCGATCTCGGCCAGGCGTGCCGACACACCTTTGGCGAAGTCCACGGCGATCTGCACCTGGCGCACCAACGGGAACATGTCCGGGAACAGGCGCGCTTGCAGCAAGGCGTTGGGCTCGATGTTCTTGGCGCTGGCGTGGGCTTCAGCTTTGTTCAGCACATCGCTGAGGGCGTTGAGCATTTGCTTGAAGACCGGGATGGAAGCGGCGTACAGGGAAATAGTCATGACAGTCTCACGGTAATGGCGGGGTTGGAACCAGCCGCGATTATAGCCATGCCTGGCGCTTGTCTTTTATTTTTTCAAGCTTAGGCTAAGGGGCTTCACTGCATAGGGAAAGCGCGATGACCGCCGAGCACGACACCGACACCCCTGAGCCGCGCCTGAACAGCACGGAAATCCGCATCCTGGGCTGCCTGATCGAAAAACAGGCGACCAACCCGGAAACCTACCCCCTCACCCTCAACGCCTTGGTGCTGGCCTGCAACCAGAAGACCAGCCGCGAGCCGGTGATGAACCTCAGCCAAGGCCAGGTCGGCCAGAGCCTGCGCGCGCTCGAAGGCCAAGGCTTCACGCGCCTGGTGATGGGCAGCCGCGCCGACCGCTGGGAGCACCGTGTGGACAAGGCCCTGGAACTGGTGCCGGCCCAGGTGATCCTGACCGGGCTGCTGTTCCTGCGGGGGCCGCAGACCGTCAACGAGTTGCTCACCCGCAGCGGGCGCATGCATGACTTTGAGGATGCCGAACAGGTTGTGCATCAGCTCGAACGCCTGATTGCACGAGGGCTGGCGCTGCTGGTGCCGCGTCAGGCGGGGCAGCGGGAAGACCGGTATACCCATGCACTAGGGGACCCGGCAGATATTGAAGCGATTATGACCGCACGGGGGAATCCGGTAGAGCGTAGCGCGGGGGCTGTTTCGGTGGAGCGGATTGAAGAGCTGGAAGCGCGGATTGCCGCACTGGAAGAACGGCTGGCGCAGCTGGAACAGGCATAACGCAGATAAACATGTGGGAGCTGGCTTGCGGCCTTCGCGAGCAAGCCAGCTCCCACAGTTGGATCGTGGGGTGTCAGGTAGAGAAGCGTCGGCTGGCAAGGCGCTATCGCAGGCAAGCCAGCTCCCACAGTGGATTGGTGTAAGGCTTCAGCTGCGGGCGAAGGCCACCGCTGCCTCGAACTGCTCCTGAGTAGGCCGCACGCCGGTATAAAGCACAAACTGCTCCAACGCCTGGATAGCGATCACCTCCAGCCCGGTAATCACCCGCTTGCCCTGGGCACGACCACGCACGATCAACGGCGTTTCCGCCGGGATCGCCACCACATCGAAGACCGTCTCAGCCTGATCGATTGCCTCGGCCTCAAACGCCAACGCATCCGCCTCGACCCCGCCGGTCATGCCGATGGGTGTCACGTTGATCAGCATCTGTGGCCGCAGGCTGCCCAGATCCGCCTGCCACTGATACCCCAGGTTCCTGGCCAATGCCTGGCCCGCCACCTCATTACGCGCCACGATCACGCCATTGGCGTACCCTCCGTCACGCAAGGCGCTGGCGACCGCCTTGGCCATGCCGCCGCTTCCGCGCAGGGCGAAGCTGGAGTCCTTGGGCACCGCGTGTTTTTTCAGCAATTGCTCGATGGCGATGTAGTCGGTGTTGTAAGCCTTGAGGTAGCCGTTGGTGTTGACGATGGTGTTCAGGGAGTCGATGGCTTGAACCGAATCGTCGAGTTCGTCCATCAAGGCAATGGCGGCCTCCTTGAACGGCATGGACACCCCGCAACCCCGCACACCCAGGGCTCGGATACCGCCGATCGCGCCGGGCAAGTCCTGGCTGCTGAAGGCTTTATAGTAAAAATTCAGACCCAGCTGTTCATACAGGTGGTTATGAAAACGCAGGCCAAAGTTCCCAGGGCGCGCCGACAGCGACATGCACAGTTGGGTGTCCTTGTTGGGGTGCATCTGCATGGATAACTCCTTGAAGTAAGCAAATCGGTACAGACCTTACACAACCTTTACCCATTGGCCGTGCTGTTTTCTCGAAATACGTTGTCTTAAAAGTATCCCCGCGACAATCCTTGAGTCTATTGATTGCAGACCACAAGCGCAGGGGCTAACCGAGGAAAGACCATCATGCGTAAACTCCCCAGGATCGCCTTGCTTATCGGCGCACTCGCGATGGCCGGCCAAGCCTCCGCCCACGGTGGTGGTTGGGGTGGCCCGGCCGTGTTCGGTGCGCTTGTCGGCGCAGCGGTAGTCGGCTCTGTGGTTGCCAGCCAACCGCGTGAGGTGTACGTGCAACAACCGGTGTATGTGCAGCCGCAGCCGGTGTATGCCGCTCCGCCGCCGGTCTACTACGCGCCACCGCCACCGGTGTATGTGCAACAGCAGGTTTACTATCGCCCGGCGCCCGTCTACTACGGCCCACCGCGCGGTTATTATGGGCCGCCTCGCGGCTACTACGGCCCGCCCCACGGCTACTACCGCCATGGTTGGTAAGTTTTAATCCGTTGACAGCCACAGGCCTCGCCCACACGCGGGGCCTTTTTTTGCCTGGGAAGTCCGGATTAATCCTGCCAGTGTCGCTGTGAGAACAACGTACGAGCAGCAATCCCACATGATAAGCGTCAAATATCCTCTTGATCGATGACGGGCTGCGCTGTCATGTTTGCGTCACAAAACAGTCGCACTATCGACCCAGTCCAACCAATAACAATTAAGGACGATTGACCATGCCCACACAAAACCCGCACCGCACCGCCGGCCTTTGCACCTCCAGCAAGGTCTACAGCGCCTTGACTGAACTCAAGCACCTTGAAGGCCATCGCAGCGCCAAGTTCCTCGCATTGCTGGCAGAAAACCTGGTGCGCAAGGGCCTGCTCAGTGAGCACGAAGTGGTGAACATGCTCGACCAGGTGGTGGACTAACGCCTGACGTTGATGTCGACTATCGAGCCAGGTGATTTTTCCCAGGCACCGGCAAACCGTAAGGTGACCTCCATAACGTTTGGAGGTACTTATGCCCACTATTCAAATCATGTCCGTCATCGGCAGCGCCGTCCCCGCCCCTCTGCGCAAACTGGGCTTGCTCGCCTGCTGGTACGTTGTGCGCGATGGCGAGCCGATCAGCGGCCCGCTCACTTCGTTATCCGATGCCGAAACACAGCGCCGAATGGCAACCGACTTCAGGCTCGAGGCCTGAAAGCTAAGGCAATGGCAACTTGACCCGCGGCTTGGTTTCGACGAACAACGCCCAGCACGACATGAACAACGCTGCCACCAGCGGCCCGATGACAAAGCCGTTAAGGCCGAACACCGACAGGCCGCCCAAGGTCGAGATCAGGATCAGGTAGTCCGGCATCTTGGTGTCCTTGCCCACCAGGATCGGGCGCAGCACGTTGTCCACCAGGCCAATCACGAACACCCCGAACAGCCCCAGCACCACGCCCTGCCAGATCGAACCGCTCAACAGGAAATAAACCGCCACCGGCCCCCAGACCAGCCCGGCACCCACCGCTGGCAGTAGTGACAGGAACGCCATCAGCACGGCCCAGAGCAAGGCACTCGGGATGTCCAGGAACCAGAAGATCAAGCCTCCCAGCGCACCTTGGGTCACAGCCACCAGCACGTTGCCCTTGACCGTGGCGCGCACCACGCGGTTGAACTTGAGCTGCAGGCGACGCTTTTGCGGCTCGGCCAACGGTACTGCCGTGCGCACCTTGCGTACCAGTTCCGGGCCATCGCGCAGCAGGAAAAACAGCAGGTACAGCATGATGAAAAAGCTCACCAGGAAATCAAACGTACCCTGGCCGAAGCTGAACGCCTGAGAGGCAAAGAACTGACTGCCCTGCATCGCGCCCTTGACGACCTTTTCCCGCAGCCCTTCAAGGTTGCCCATGCCGAAACGGTCGAGCAGCTGCTGGAAATACGGCGGTAAAACGTTCTTGAATTGCTCGATATAACCCGCTACGTCGAGTTTGCCGCTCTCGATGTTTTTGTAGAGCGTGGCCCCCTCTTGCACCAGCAAAGCACTGGTGATGATCACCGGCAGAATCGCGATCACCAGGCACACCATCAAGGTGGTCAGGGAGGTCAGGTTGCGGTTCCAGCTAAAACGTTGCTGCAGGCGGCGCTGCATCGGCGCAAAGATAATGCCCAGGATCACCGCCCAGAACACCGCACCGTAGAACGGCAGCAATATCCAGATAAAAGCCACGGTGACCAAGGCCAGTAGCAGCAACAGGGTTTTGAATTGCAGGTTGGTTTGATTCATGTCCGGTCCATGTCAGAAAAACAGGGCCGATGGCGGCCCTGTTGCTTAGTCCGCAGCCAAACGTGGGAGTGCCCTTGTTTATCGAACAAGCATAGATCGCGTTATTTAGACCTGGGTCAATATCCCGTTATCGCTCCAGCACTACCCTCGCGCCTTTTTGCGACCCACACCCATGCGCCCGATAACTGCCCCCGAACTGCTCGCTCCCGCCGGCACCCTGAAAAACATGCGCTACGCCTTCGCCTACGGTGCCGACGCGGTCTACGCCGGCCAGCCGCGCTACAGCCTGCGGGTGCGCAATAACGAGTTCGACCACGCCAACCTGGCCCTCGGCATCCAGGAAGCCCATGACCTGGGCAAGCGCTTCTACGTGGTGGTGAACATTGCGCCGCACAACGCCAAGCTCAAGACCTTCCTCAAGGACCTGGCGCCCGTGATCGCCATGGGCCCGGATGCGCTGATCATGTCCGATCCTGGGCTGATCATGCTGGTGCGCCAGCACTTCCCGCAGATGCCGATCCACCTGTCGGTGCAGGCCAATACGGTGAATTGGGCCAGCGTGGCGTTCTGGCAGCAACAAGGCATTTGCAGGGTGATTCTGTCGCGGGAGCTGTCTCTGGAAGAGATTGGCGAAATCCGCCAGCAGGTGCCGACGATGGAGTTGGAGGTGTTTGTACATGGCGCCTTGTGCATGGCCTATTCCGGGCGGTGTCTGCTGTCGGGCTATATGAACAAACGCGATGCCAACCAGGGTACTTGCACCAATGCCTGCCGCTGGAAATACCAGGCCACGCCGGCCGTGGAGAATGCCACTGGCGATATCGTCCATGAATATCAACCCACATTGGGCATCGGCACACCCACCGATAAGGTGTTCCTGCTACAAGAGGCCAATCGCCCCGATGACCCCATGCCCGCTTTCGAAGACGAACACGGAACCTACATCATGAACGCCAAGGACCTGCGGGCCGTGCAGCATGTGGAGCGCCTGGCACAGATGGGCGTGCATTCGTTGAAGATCGAAGGCCGCACCAAGTCCCACTTCTACTGCGCGCGCACCACCCAGGTGTACCGCCAGGCCATCGATGACGCAGTGGCCGGCCGGGCGTTTGACCGCGGCTTGATGACCAACCTCGAGTCCCTGGCCCAGCGTGGCTACACCGAAGGTTTCCTGCGCCGCCACGTGCACGATGAATACCAGAACTACCAGAACGGCAGCTCGGTTTCCGAGCGCCAGCAGTTTGTCGGGGAGCTGACCGGCGAGCGCCGTGGCGCGTTGGCCGAGGTGAAGGTGAAGAATCGCTTTGTGCTGGGCGACCACCTGGAGTTGATGACGCCCGCCGGCAATTTTCATTTTGACTTGCCGAGCCTGCATAACGCCAAGGGCGAAAGCATTGAGGTGGCGCCGGGGGACGGGCATACGGTGTATGTGCCGATTCCGGCGCAGATGGACCTGCGTTTTGGCCTGCTGATGCGCGACGTTTAAACCCTGCCGTGGGTTGGATGGATCAGATCCTGAACTGGCCTACCAACTGCCCGAGGCGCTGGCCCAGATCTGCCAGGCTGCGAGACGTCTGAGCGCCCAACTGGGTTTCGTCCGCCACGCTGTCCACCGCTACGGCAATCTGATGCACGCTGCGGTTGATCTCTTCCGCCACGGCGGTCTGCTCTTCCGCGGCGCTGGCAATCTGGGCGTTCATTGAGTTGATGGTGCCAATCAGTTGCGCCATGGTGTCCAGGGACGCGCCGGCCTGGTTGGCCTGGGCCGAGGTGCCGTCGCCGGCATCGCTGGAGCGGCGCATAGCGTCCACGGCCGCCTCGGTGCCTTTTTGCAGGCGATCGATCATGCCCTGGATTTCCTGGGTGCTGGTTTGGGTGCGACTGGCCAGGGCACGCACTTCATCGGCGACCACGGCAAAGCCACGCCCAGCCTCCCCGGCCCGTGCGGCCTCGATGGCAGCGTTGAGCGCCAGCAGGTTGGTTTGCTCGGCGATAGAGCGGATCACGCCGAGCACACTGACGATTGACGACACATCCTGCTGCAGGCTGTCCAGGGACACGCCGCTGCTGCGAATGTCGTTCACCAGCGCATGGATCTGCGCGATGCTGCCGTCCACCACCCGCTTGGCGGCCTGGCCTTCGGCGTCGGTCTGCTGCGCAGCGACGGCGGCGCCTTGGGCACTGCGTGCCACTTCGTGGGCCGCCGAGGACATCTGGTTGATCGCGGTGGCCACCTGGTCGGTCTCGTGGCGCTGGCGTTCCATGGCCTGCTCTGAGCGCTGGGCCTGGTCGGACACCTGGCTCACCAGCCCGGTGAGTTGGGCGGTCATGTCGGTGATCTGGCGCACCAGGCCGTGGATTTTATCGACAAAGCGGTTGAATGCACCGGCCAGATCGCCGAGTTCATCCTGGCTGGTAATGGCCAGGCGGCGCGTCAGGTCGCCTTCACCCGCGGCGATGTCATCGAGGTTGGCCTTCATCAGGTGCAGCGGGCGCAGGATGGTATTGGCCAGCAGCATGCCCACGGCGGCGATCACCAGCAACACCACCACGGCCACGCCGAGGATGCTCAACAGTACGCCTTGCATGCGCTTCTCGACTTTTGCCTGCACCACCGCCACTTGGGCGTCGATGCCATCAAGGTTCACCGAGGTGCCGATCACCATGTCCCACTTGGGCAGGTACTCGGTATAGCCGAGCTTGGGCACCAGTTCGGTCTGGCCGGGCTGGGTCGAACTGTATTGCAGGTAGTGGGTGCCGTCCTTGCCAACCTTGACCAGGTCGCGGTTGACGTAGACGCCGTTGGGGTCGCGGTTGTCCTTGAAGCTTTTGCCCACGCCGTCCGGGCTGTTGCCCTTGAACAGGCGGATGGTTTCGGAGTCGTAGCCGAAGAAATAGCCGTCTTTGCCGTAGCTGGTATTGGATAACAACTTGACCACCTGCGCCCGCGCCGCGCTGTCGCCGGGGGCTGCCGCGTCGTAGAGCGGCTTGATGGTGGTCATGGCTACCTCGACATAACTTTGCAGGGTGGCCTTGGCGTCGTTGAGCAGGCGCTGACGGGTTTCATCCACCTCGTTGCGGGCCTGGCCCTGCAGAATCCACACGGTGGTCAAGCTGATGACCACGGCAAACAACAACACCGGCACGACAGCAAGGGCCAGGACTTTGGCCTTCAAACTCAGACGCATGGCTTTTCTCTCTTGTTAGTGGCGACTTGAGAGGTTAACGGCCATGTGAGCGATTACTGTAGGAGCGAGCTTGCTCGCGAAGAACCTGAGAGCACTGCGGGGTGCCAGGTTGCCCGCGTTATCGTTGACGCTTTTCGCGAGCAAGCTCGCTCCTACAGGAACCTCGTCAGAGCGTCATCGCGGCCAGCCAGCCGAACGCCAGCAGCGGCAGGTTGTAGTGCAGGAAGGTCGGCACCACGGTGTCCCAGATATGGTGGTGCTGGCCGTCGATGTTCAGGCCGGAGGTGGGGCCGAGGGTGGAGTCCGAGGCAGGCGAACCGGCGTCGCCCAAGGCACCGGCGGTACCAACGATGCACACGATGGCCACCGGGCTGAAGCCCAACTGCACACACAGCGGCACGAAAATCGCCGCGAGGATCGGCACCGTGGAAAACGATGAACCGATGCCCATGGTCACCAACAACCCCACCAGCAGCATCAACAACGCGCCGACGCCCCGGCTGTGGCCGATGAACGCCGCCGAGGTTTGCACCAGCGAATTCACGTCACCGGTGGCCTTGAGCACTTCGGCAAAGCCTGAGGACGCGATCATGATGAAGCCGATCATCGCCATCATTTTCATGCCTTCGGTGAACAGGTCATCGGTGTCGCGCCAGCGCACGATGCCCGACACCGAGAAGATCAGGAACCCGGCCAGGGCGCCGATGATCATCGAGTCCAGCCACAGCTGGATGATGAACGCTGAAGCAATCGCCAGGCCGGCCACCAGCAGGGTCAGCGGGTTGTACTGCACTGCCACTTGCTCGACACGTTCGATTTTCTTCAGGTCGTACACACGCTTTTTGCGGTAGCTGATCAACACCGCCACCAGCAGGCCGACCACCATGCCCAGCGCCGGCAAGCCCATGGCGTGGGTGACATTGACCCCGCTGATATCCACCCCGCTCTTGGCGACGTTGGCCAGCAGGATCTGATTGAGGAAGATATTGCCAAAGCCCACCGGCAGAAACATGTACGGGGTGATCAGGCCGAAGGTCATCACGCAGGCGATCAGGCGACGATCCAGTTGCAGCTTGGTCAGCACATACAGCAGCGGCGGTACCAGCAGCGGAATAAACGCAATGTGGATCGGCAGAATGTTCTGCGAGGCAATTGCCACCACCCACAACAGGCCGATCAGCAGCCATTTGACGTGGTTGCCACCGCTGGCGTCCTGGCGGTCCACCAGCAGCAAGGCTTTGTCCGCCAACGCATGGGCCAGCCCGGACTTGGCAATCGCCACGGCGAAAGCCCCGAGCAATGCGTAGGACAAGGCCACGGTTGCGCCACCGCCCAGCCCGCCGTTGAAGGCCTTGAGCGTGGCCTCGATGCCCAGGCCACCGGTCAAGCCGCCCACCAGGGCGCCGACGATAATGGCGATG
Source organism: Pseudomonas sp. PA-7-1E (assembly GCF_021605325.1). Taxonomy (NCBI): domain Bacteria; kingdom Pseudomonadati; phylum Pseudomonadota; class Gammaproteobacteria; order Pseudomonadales; family Pseudomonadaceae; genus Pseudomonas; species Pseudomonas sp. PA-7-1E. Next base: position 17,688 of record NZ_WKFA01000055.1, on the reverse strand, counting down.
ACCACATGCACGCGGGACAGGCTGAGTACCAGCATGGTGCCGACCGCGGCGATGACTGCGTTAATCATGGTTACCTCAAGCAGAAACAAAAAAGACAGGCATGCCCGCGCGCGGCCCATGGGAACAGCTGCCGGCGTGCAGGCTTGAAAGAGGTCTTATTAGAGGGCGCGCACTTTGCAGGAGCTGGGCTGCCATGTCAAAAACTGTGGTGAGGCAAAGCCCTCTGCACGGATAAAGAATTACAGGCACTGGCCGATACGCTGTCTCTATGTGCTTTCAGGTAAGGATGTCCCGATGTCGCTCAGGCAGCTCTCCATTCAATGGAAAATCACCCTGCTGGCGGGCCTCTGCCTGCTGGGGATCGTGACCCTGCTGGTGGGTCTGTCGCTGTATCGCATGGCGCAGAGCTCGCAGCAGGTCAAGGCGTCCAGCATGCAGATGCTCGACGAAGCCGCCCAGTCGCGCATCGAGGCCCAAGGCGAAGTGCAAGCGCTGGGCATTCGCCAGCAGTTCATGGATGCTTACCAGTACGGCCATGGCTTTTCCCGCCAGGTGTTGTTTTTGCGCGAACAGGCCGAGAAGCGCTTTCTCGATGCCTTCGACACCCGTGAAGACCTGACCCGCCAGGTCAAGGCCGCCCTGCAGGCCAACCCCGACCTGCTCGGCCTGTCCCTGGTGTTCGAAGCCAATGCGCTGGACGGCAAGGACGAACTGTTCGCCAATCAGGCGGAACTGGGCAGCAATGACAAAGGCCGTTTCGCGCTGTACTGGTCGCAACCGACACCGGGGGAAATCACCTCGATGGCGCTGCCCGAGAGCGACATGGCCGACACCTCCATCGGCCCCAGCGGCGAAAAGGCCAACGCCTGGTTCACCTGCCCGCGCACGACTCTCAAACCCTGCGTGATCGAGCCCTACTTCTACGTGATCGACGGCCAGAACGTGCTGATGACCAGCATCGTGTTCCCGCTGATGGTCAATGGCAAAGTCATCGCCTCGCTGTCGGTGGATATCAACCTCAACAGCCTGCAGGCGGTCAGCCAACAGGCCAGCCAGAAACTGTACGACGGCCAGACCCAGGTCAGCATCCTCAGCGCCACTGGCTTATTGGCTGGCTACAGCCCGGATGCCAGCAAACTCAGCCAACGCCTGGAGCAGGTTGACCCGGCCAGCGGCGCACAGCTGACCAGTGCCTTGGCCAGCAGTACCCAGACCCGCAGCCTGCGCACCGACCACCAACTCAAGGTACTGGCGCCTTTTGCGCCGATTCCCGGCGGTAAGGCGTGGGGCGTATTGCTGGATGTACCGGAAAAAGTCCTGGTTGCCCCCGCCGAAGCGCTGAAAAACCAGCTGGACGCCGACAACGCCAAAGGCACTCTGCTGGAACTGGGCCTCGGCCTGCTGGCCGCCGTGGCCGGCTTGATCCTGGTGTGGCTGATGGCACGCAGCGTGACCCGGCCAATCCTCGGCGTGGCGCACATGCTTGAGGATATCGCCAGCGGTGAAGGCGACCTGACCCGGCGCCTGGCCTATGCCAAACAGGACGAACTGGGCCAATTGGCCGGCTGGTTCAACCGCTTCCTCGATAAGCTGCAGCCGATCATTGCCGAGGTCAAACGCTCGGTGCAGGACGCCCGCGGCACTGCCGACCAGTCCGCGGCCATTGCCACGCAAACCAGCGCCGGCATGGAGCAGCAGTACCGTCAGGTAGATCAGGTGGCCACCGCGTCCCACGAAATGAGCGCCACCGCCCAGGACGTGGCCCGCAGCGCCGCCCAAGCGGCCCAAGCCGCCCGAGATGCCGACCAGGCGACTCGCCAAGGCTTGACGGTTATCGACCGCACCACCGCCAACATTGGCGAGCTCGCCGCCGACATGAGCACCGCCATGACCCAAGTTGAAGGCTTGGCCGCCAACAGCGAACAGATCGGCTCGGTGCTCGAAGTGATTCGCGGCATCGCCGAGCAGACCAACCTGTTGGCGCTCAACGCCGCCATCGAAGCCGCTCGCGCCGGTGAAGCCGGCCGCGGTTTTGCCGTGGTCGCCGACGAAGTGCGCAACCTGGCACGGCGCACCCAGGAATCGGTGGAAGAAACCCGCCTGGTGATCGAACAATTGCAAACCGGTACCAGCGACGTGGTCGGCTCCATGGGCAACAGCTATCGCCAGGCCCAGGGCAGCGTCGAACAGGTCGGCCAGGCCGTCACCGCCTTGCGCCAGATTGGCGATGCGGTCACGGTGATCAGCGACATGAACCTGCAAATCGCCAGCGCCGCGGAAGAGCAAAGCGCCGTGGCCGAAGAGATCAACAGCAACGTGGCGACCATTCGCGATGTGACCGAATCGTTGTCGGAGCAGGCCAATGAATCGGCGCGGGTCAGCCAGGCGTTGAACAGCCTGGCGAACCAGCAGCAGGGGTTGATGGATCAGTTCAGGGTCTGAATGTAGCTAGGCTTTTCTGTGGGAGCCGGGCTTGCCCCAATGCCAGTCCGTTAAGGTTTTTTTGTAGGAGCGAGCTTGCTCGCGAAAAACTCACAGGCGCCGCGTTCATTCAGCAAGCACGCGTTATCGTTGACGTTTTTCGCGAGCAAGCTCGCTCCTACAGTAGGCGATGCAGACACCTCGGTATTCCAGGTAAACCGAGTCGATGCGATCGCAGGCAAGCCAGCTCCCACATTTTGAGCAGCGGTGTGCCAGTGTCAGCGGCGTGGCAACTGGATCAATACCTGGAGCCCACCCAGCTCACTCTCCTGCAGTTGCAACACCCCACCCCACACCTCAACAATGTCGCGCACGATCCCCAAACCCAGGCCATGGCCAACCCTTTGCTCATCCAGGCGTGCGCCACGGCTGAATACTTGGTCGCGCTGAGCCTCAGGGATGCCGGGGCCGTCGTCTTCCACCGCCAGCCGATAGCCCTGTGGCGTCTCGCTGACGCTCAGGCATACCTCGGCGTCCGCCCATTTACAGGCGTTGTCCAACAGATTGCCCAGCAGTTCCAGCAGGTCTTCACGGTCCCAGGGCAGTTGCAGGCCCGGCGCCACCTGATAGCTGAGGTCCAGGTGTTCGCCGTGGATCATGCGCAGGGTGGCCAGTAAACCGGGCAGCTCTTGTTCACAGTCAAACAACGCGCCCGGCAAGGCATCGCCCGCCAGGCGCGCACGGTTGAGTTCACGGTTGAGGCGCTGCTGCACCTGCTCCAATTGCTCGCGCAGCAACTGGCTCAGTTGCGGATGATCCTTGAGGGCGTCACTGGAGGCGGCGCTCAACAACACTGCCAGCGGGGTTTTCAGCGCATGCCCCAGGTTGCCGAGGGCGTTGCGGGAGCGCTTGAGGCTGTCTTCGGTGTGCGCCAACAGGTGGTTGATCTGCGCCACCAGGGGCTCCAGCTCAAGCGGCACTTGAGTGTCGAGTTGCGAGCGCTGGCCTTGTTGCAGTTGGGCGATCTGGTTGCGTGCGGTCTCCAGGGGGCGCAGGGCACGGCGCACGGTGACCCGTTGCAGGATCAGCACCAACAGCAGCGCCGCCAGCCCCATCACCAGGCCGACCTGGCGCATCAGGCGAAAGCTTTCGCGCACAGGCGTGTAGTCCTGGGCCACGCTGATGGAAATCGATTGGCCGAAGCGCTTGTAGTCCGAGCGCAGCACCAACAGTTGCTGGCCTTCGGGCCCCAGTTGCAGGTTGCCCTTGAGCCCCGCCACCGGGAGCCGGGGCAGTTCCTGGTCCCACAATGAACGGGAGCGCCAATGCACATCGGCAAAGTCGATACGAAAGTAATGCCCGGAAAACGGCCGCTGGTACGCCGGCGACAGGCGTTGCTCATCCAACTGCACGCCGTTGGGCCCACGCACCAGCGCCACCAGCAGATTTTCGCTGTCGTTGCGCAAGCCCGCTTCAAGGTAGCGTTGCAAACCCGCCTCGAACAACCACAGGCTGGTTTGCGCCAGCACCACGCCGACAATCACCATCACGCTGATCAACCCCAGGCTCAAGCGCCGCTGGATCGACCTCATGCCGGGGTGGCGCCGAAACGGTAGCCCTGGCCACGCCGGGTCTCGATCACGCTGCGGCCCAATTTGCGCCTTAGATGGTTGACGTGCACCTCCAGCACATTGGAGTCGCGCTCGGTCTCGCCGTCATACAAGTGTTCGGCCAGGTGGCTTTTGGACAGGATCTGTTCGGGATGCAGCATGAAATAGCGCAACAAACGAAACTCGGCAGCCGTCAGCTGGATCTCGGCGCCGTCACGTAGCACGCACTGGCGCCCTTCATCCAGATGCAGGCCGGCAGCTTGCAGGGTGGGCTGGTTCGTCTGGCCATGGGAGCGGCGCAGCAGCGACTGGATGCGCAGGTACAGCTCTTCGGGGTGAAAGGGTTTGCTCAGGTAATCATCGGCGCCGGCCTTGAGCCCTTCGATACGCTCGGCCCAGGAATCGCGGGCCGTGAGGATCAGCACTGGTATGGCCAACGAGGCGGCGCGCCATTGCGCCAGCACTTCAAGCCCGGGTAAACCGGGCAGGCCAAGGTCAAGGATGATCAAGTCATACGGCTCGCTGCGTCCTTGATACACGGCGTCGCGGCCATCGGCCAGCCAGTCGACCGCGTAGCCCTGGCGCTGCAGGCCGGCCATCAGTTCGTCGGCCAGGGGCACGTTGTCTTCCACCAGGAGCAGGCGCATCAGTCTTCCTCATCTTTGATCAGGTCGCCATTGGTGGCATCCAGCTTGATCTCGCGCACCACGCCCTCGGTGGTCACCAGTTCCACTTCATAGGCGTATTGCCCGTGTTTCTTTTCCAGTTCGGCTTCCAGCAGCCGTGAGCCGGGGTATCGCGCCATGGCCTGCTGCAACAGCTGTTCCAATGGCAGGATGACGCCTTGTTGGCGCAGGGCCAGGGCTTCGTCCTGATTGAGGTCGCGGGCCGCGAGGCTGGAACAAAACACCATGAGCACCAGCGCCACGCGACTGCCGACGCGTAAATTTACCTTCATTACGTATCCTGATGATTCTTGAGAACCTGCCCGGTGAGCGCGTTCAATTCAACATCCCATTCAATGCCGTCTGCATCTCGTAGCTCGACTTCATAGACGTACTTGCCGTATTCCTCATCCAAATCGGTGTCCAGCAGCGTCGAACCAGGGTGAAGGGCCAGGGCCGTAGCTTCCAATTGATCGAAAGCGACAATTGTAACAGTGGCCGGCACGATCAGTGGCTTGTCGGGGTCCACGGCGGCGGCCGGGGTCGCCGTAACGAGGATGATAGCGGCGGCGCCCAGGGCAGTGAGGCGCTTCATGATAAGTCTCCGTTACATGATGTTTTCCTACGCCGGCCACGGTACGCGCTGCAACTTAACTGAAACTGAATTGCCACCATGGCAATTTCAGTCGAGCCATTTTTCCCACTGCCTGCGAGATTTCCTATACTGCCCCGCTCGCCTCAACAGAGACCGGTATGACCGCCATCCATATCAAGTTCCCGGCCTTGACCCTCAAGGCCGGTAAACGCGCCATCACCCGCATTCGCGAGCAGGGCCTTGCGCCTGCCGACGTCGGTATCCTCCCCGGGGCGGCTGGCGGCCCCAAGGCCCTGGGTATCCAAGGGCTCGACCTGGCGCTGTTCGGTGATTGGTTGCCCCGTGCGCCGCGCGAGCGTGCGCTGATCGGCGCGTCCATTGGCTCCTGGCGGTTTGCCAGCGCCTGCCTGCCCGACCCGGTGCAAGGTTTGCTCGACCTGGGCCGGCTGTACAACGAGCAGCGCTTTGCCAAAGGCGTGACCATGGCGCAAGTCAGCCAGAGCTGCCAACGCATGCTCGACGACCTGCTGGCCGGGCGCGATGCGCGGGTGCTGGACAACCCCGACTATCGGCTGAACATCATGGTGGTCAAGAGCCACGGTTTGCTCGCCGATGACCACCGTGGGCGGCTGGGGCTGGGCCTGTCATCGGTGATTGCCGATAACCTGCGGGGCCGCGCACGGCTGTCGCGGCATTTCGAGCGGCTGATCATCCACGACCCGCGCCAGGCGCCCCCTGTACACCCCCTGAAGGATTTCCCCTCGCGCTTCCTCACCCTGGACGTGGGTAACCTGCGCCAGGCGTTGCTCGCGTCCGGCTCGATCCCCATGGTCATGCAAGGCGTGCGCGACCTGCCTGGGGCCGGGGCCGGCACCTACCGCGACGGCGGCCTGCTGGACTACCACCTCGACCTGCCCTACCACGGCGATGACATCGTGTTGTATCCGCATTTTACTGACCGGGTCATCCCCGGCTGGTTCGACAAGGGCCTGCCATGGCGGCGCAGCAACCAGCAAGGTTTGCAGGATGTATTACTGCTGGCGCCGTCCAGGGACTACCTGGCCCGCCTGCCCCACGGCAAGCTGCCAGACCGCAGCGACTTCAAGCGCTTTATGGGCGATGACCCTGGCCGTAACAAATATTGGCAAACTGCCATGAGCGAGAGCCAACGGCTGGGGGATGAGTTTTTGGCATTGGCGGATAACGGCAAGCTCGGCGACCGTTTGCTAGCCCTTTGACCGCATGGGCGCCTGCGGCCGAGGGGCGGTATGCGCAGAGGTTGATCAAGCTGTTAAACTCGCCGCCTGCCAGACACCTGACCGAGCTGAAAACACTGTGGAAATCTTCAAGGAATTTACATTCGAATCCGCCCATCGCCTGCCCCACGTACCGGAAGGCCACAAATGCGGGCGTCTGCATGGGCACTCGTTCAAGGTGGCCATCCACCTGAGCGGCGATCTGGATCCCCATACCGGCTGGATTCGCGACTTCTCGGAGATCAAGGCGATTTTCAAGCCGCTCTATGAACGCCTCGACCACAACTACCTCAACGACATTCCGGGCCTGGAAAACCCCACCAGCGAAGTACTGGCCAAGTGGATCTGGAATGAACTGAAACCCTTGTTGCCGGAACTCAGTGCGATCCGTATCCACGAGACCTGCACCAGTGGGTGCATTTATCGCGGCGAGTAAGTGATCGAGTGTTGAAAAGACCACCTGCGGGGAATGTCACTGTGGCGAGGGAGCTTGCTCCCGCTGGGTCGCGAAGCGGCCCCAAAAGATGGGACTGCTACGCAGCCCAACGGGAGCAAGCTCCCTCGCCACAGGTCACTGTTTGTTCGCTCTAGCTCTTAATTGGCTGGCATTGCCAACTGTAGGTGTTTTTTTTCGAAGCGGCGGGCTGATCCATTAGGAAAACCCGCACAGACGCCGATCGACTGAGCCAGTTTGGCTCACCGCTGCACTGCTTTTGCGCTGACTGGGAGGAGGCGGCCTTATAAAGGGCTTACTCCGTCAGCGCATACCTGCCTGCACCTGCATTGGCACGCAGGATGCACACGACCTGGGTCACCACTCAGGGAGCAGCCCCCATGACGCAACAAGACCCCGGCAACGACTACCCTCTCAGCGAAGTCCCCTTGCACGCGCGCAAGGGTCTGGCCTCTACGGCCATGGTGTTGCTGGGGTTCACCTTTTTTACCGCGACCATGTTCGCCGGCGGCAAGCTGGGGGTGGCGTTCAGCTTCATCGACATGCTCGGCGTCGTGGCCCTGGGTAACCTGTTGTTGGGTATCTACGCCGCAGGCTTGGGTTACATCGCGTTCAAGAGCGGCTTGAACTCGGTGTTGATGGGGCGTTTCTGCTTTGGCGAAGTGGGCAGCAAGCTCAGTGACTTGATCCTCGGTTTTACCCAGATCGGCTGGTATGCCTGGGGCACGGCCACGGCTGCGGTGGTATTGGGCAAGTATTTCCAATTGAGCCAGGGCAGTGTGCTGGGGCTGATGGTGGTATTTGGCTTACTGTTCTGCGCCACCGCCTACGTGGGGTATCGCGGCTTGGAAATCCTGTCCTACATCGCGGTGCCGGCCATGGGGCTCCTGTTGCTGCTGTCGATGTGGGTCGCCACTGTAAAGGTCGGCGGGCTGGAGGGGCTGCTGGCGGTGGTGCCCAGCGCCGAGCTGGACTTGTCCACCGCCATCACCCTGGTGTTCGGGACCTTTGTCAGCGGGGCAACCCAGGCCACCAACTGGACGAGGTTTTCGCGCTCGGCCAAGGTTGCGGTGCTGGCCAGCCTGATCGGCTTTTTTGTCGGCAATGGTTTGATGGTGCTGATCGGGGCCTATGGCGCCATCGTCTATCAGCAACCGGATGTAGTGGAAGTCTTGCTGCTGCAAGGTTTCGCCACGGCGGCGATGGCGATGTTGCTGCTCAATATCTGGAGCACCCAGGACAACACCATCTACAACTTCGCCGTCGCCGGTTGCAACCTGCTGCGTACCCAGCGTCGCAAGAGCGTGACCCTGGCCGGCGCGGTGATCGGCACCCTGCTCGCCTTGTTCGGCATGTACGACCTGTTGGTGCCGTACCTGATCCTGCTGGGCACGGTCATCCCGCCGATAGGAGGCGTGATCATGGCGGACTTCTTCTATCGCTATCGCGGCCAATATCCACGCTTGGCAGAGGCTCGCTTACCGGCATTCAATTGGCCAGGTCTGATCGCGTATGGGGTGGGTACCGTGGTCGCGTTCAACTCGCCGTGGGTCGCGCCGTTGGTGGGAATTTTTGCCGCATCGCTGACCTATGTGCTGCTCAGCGCCATACTACGCGCCATGACCGCCTGGACATCGGTATCGTCCTGAGGATCTGGCGGCTGTCTGCCTGATTTTTTAGCCAAGAGGAACTTGCCCATGCACATCATCAATGCCCGCCTGCGCAACCGTGAAGGCCTGCATGATCTGCACCTGGAAAATGGCCGGATCGCCAGCATCACTGCGCAAACCGGAGCGCCCACACTGATGGCCGGCGACTTGGACGCCGCCGGCAACCTGGTCATACCGCCCTTTGTCGAGCCCCACATCCACCTCGACGCCACCCTCACCGCCGGCGAGCCGCGCTGGAACATGAGCGGTACGCTGTTTGAAGGCATCGAGTGCTGGGGCGAACGCAAGGCCACCATTACTCTGGAAGACACCAAGGCCCGGGCCAAAAAAACCATTCAGGCCCTCGCCGCCCATGGCATCCAGCATGTGCGCACCCATGTCGACGTCACCGACCCGGACCTCACCGCACTCAAGGCCCTGCTGGAGGTACGTGAAGAGAGCACGCACCTGATCGACCTGCAAATCGTCGCCTTTCCCCAGGAAGGCATCGAGTCCTTCCGCAATGGTCGTGAGTTGATGGAAGAAGCCATTCGCCTGGGTGCCGATGTGATCGGTGGCATCCCCCACTTCGAATACACCCGCGACCAAGGCGTGAGTTCGGTGAAGTTCCTCATGGATCTGGCCGAGCGTACTGGCTGCCTGGTGGACGTGCACTGTGACGAAACCGACGACCCCCACTCACGCTTTCTCGAAGTCCTCGCGGAAGAAGCCCGCAGCCGCGACATGGGTGCCCGCGTGACCGCCAGCCATACCACCGCCATGGGTTCCTACGACAATGCTTACTGCGCCAAGCTGTTTCGCCTGCTAGGACACTCCGGCATCAGCTTTGTCTCGTGCCCCACCGAAAGCATCCACCTGCAGGGCCGCTTCGACAACTTCCCGAAACGCCGTGGTGTCACCCGTGTGAACGAACTGCTTGAGGCCGGCATGAACGTGTGTTTCGGCCAGGATTCCATCGTCGATCCCTGGTACCCGCTGGGTAACGGCAACATTCTGCGAGTACTGGAGGCCGGTCTGCACATCTGTCATATGCTCGGTTACCGCAATTTGCAAAACGCCCTGGACCTGGTCACCGACAACAGTGCCAAAGCCATGAGCCTGGGCGATCGTTATGGGTTGCAAGCAGGTCGCCCGGCCAACCTGCTGATCCTGTCGGCCGACAGCGACTACGAAGTCATACGTAGCCAGGGCCTGCCGTTGTACTCGATTCGCAACGGCAAGGTGCTGATGAAACGGCAACCGACACAGGTAGAGTTTATGTAACCGCGTGGGTTAGACGACTGAGTCGATGTCCAACGTTTGCACCCGTACCTGTTCATCGTGGGAAGGCGGCGGGACGCTGGTGAATTGGGCCGGCTCACGATTCTCGCGATGGCGGAACCAACGCTTGAGGCTCGCTTGCAGATGTGCAGAAGAGGCATGACTGCCGTAGACATCGCGGGCTTGCAGGCGACGCCAGCGCAGGCTTGCCAAGCGCTCTCGGCTGGTGTGCAAACGGTCGATCTCTGCGTTCAAGGCATCGGTAGGTTCATGGCTACGATCATTGGCAGGGCGCCGCAGAGCAAGTTCACGCCGCTTGGTCCGTAGTTGCTCGCGCATGTCTTCAAAGGCCCGGTCTAGCAGCTCGAATTCCCTCTGGGTCACCAACGAGCCCTCACTCTCCAGGGTTTGTTGCCAGCGGCGCAATGTCGCCCACGCCGCGGGGATGTAGCTGGTGGTCATGAAGTGCTGGTCGGCTTGAAACAGCTGCCTCAGCAAATTATCGCGGTCGGGCATGTCGCCCTGCAGTTGCAATGCGCGGTTGCAACCCGCTTCTTGGAGGGATTCACAGCCAGGCTTCCATAACACCGAAGAATGGCTGCCATCCGGGAGCGTGATCGGCATGAAATGATATTGCTCGCCATGATGTCGATAGGGGTTACCGCCCACGCGCACCAGCCCTGCGGCGAACAACAGGCCACCGGGTACGGGATTGCTGAATAGCGTGATGGCCCCGGGAATCCAGAGCTTGGCGGTGGTATTCATCCAGGGCGCCGGGACGCTGGGGACAGGGTCGTTGTGGTTGACGATGCGGTGGTGGACCAGGGAAGAGGCACCGGCGGTAAATTCAGAGTCGGCGGCGCGGGGGGCGCCGTAGGTGTAGAGAAGGACGTTGTAATGGGCATCCTGGGCTCGGCGCAGCCCTTCGGCCAACAGCAATGCAATGGCGCCTCCAAGGCTGTGGCCGCAAATTACGATGCGCTGGCCCACATGAAACTGATCAAGGTATTGCAATACGAAATCACGCATAGCCCGGTAGGCCTGGTAAAAACCACCGTGCGCTTTTCCAACGCCGTCGTCGAAAGACACCTGATGGGCGTCGGCGTCGCGTAATACGTCGGCACGGCTGACCGTTCCTCGCACAGAAATCAGGATGATCTGATCGTGGTGAGTGATGAAGGCCTGGGTATCAGTGCCAAATTTTTCATCATCGAAAAAGTGCAGACGTGCGGGATGCTCCTGCTCTTCGTTTCGTTCCGGGCGATTTTGGGGATACAACACGGGATCGAACGGCAGGATTTCGAAGCGTTGGGAGTAAGGAATATCTTCGTAGATCGGGTAAAAACGGTGTGATTGCTTCGGATCAATTCGCCAGGCTTCGTGATACACCGAAAGCTGTTCAGCGAATAAATTTCCAACGCTCGGATCCAACGGAAACCGGGCTTCGTCTAATGGTTTTTCGGCGGGGGCCTGTCCAAAATCGCAGTAACTCAACGCTGCAAACAATGCCAGTTGGTATAGGTTCAGGGCACAGAAGCCGTCTTCGGTGGATAAGATGGGGCGTAAGGCCCGTAGTGGTCGCACTTCCAGAACGGTGTGCTTGTTGGGGAACAGTACGATACCCACCAATGAAGGCTGAGGCGGGCCGAAGCCCAGATCGGCCAACATTTTCAGTGCATGGCGCTTGGGACGCAAAGCTGACGAAGCAGGTCGGGGCAAATGAGCGCTATGGCGTACCAAATCGCTTACTTCAACCTGATAAAACCCATCCGCTTCTTGGTAGGCAGGCCCCCCCTCAACGCGTCTGCCGCCAGCACTACCAAAAAAAGTTCGCTCAGCGCGAATTTGAAGTTCGGTGATAGGCAGTTTGTACGTTCGGCGCGTTCTTAGCTGGTAGTACGGCTCCTCAGTCCCGCTATACAAATCATCCAACATGAGAACAACAGGGCCGCAGTAGAAATCTTGCAGCCTGGCAAAACCCTCGCCATTCAATTTACCGACGTACTGTCTCCCTGAACTGTCATGGACCGAAAATGGCAGTCCGCCATAGGCTTTTCCATTGCCTGCCATATCGACCAAACGAAAACTTACCCAGTGCCCTTTCAATGCGCAAGCAGGCATTCGTTCACTGAAAAAAGCTTGCTTCCATGCATCCAGCTTCATGAATTCGTCCTTGTTACTTGCATGTTGGATAGACGTCGCATATGCGCCCGTCCGGCATTTTTATGGGTTTAAAGTCCGTGGTGTTACCTGCGCAATATGCAAAAAGGTCTTCGAAACTCTTGCCTCTGCATCGCCGCCATCCACCCGGCACAGCTACCCATCTATCATCAAAGGCAGGTAACTCATCCTCACTGACAGATAGCACCAGCCTCAGCTTTTTCCCCGGTAATTGCGGCCGTTGCGCCACGCCCCCTACCCGCGACTCTTGCAAGTTACCCATCGAATCCAATGAATTGCAGATCAGGAGTTTTCTAATCGCATGCAAAGGCCCTACGGTCCGAAAGTGCCACTTACATTGCCCAAGTATTTCCTGCACACCCGAGTCGGGCATCCCAGGTAGCTCGGCCTCCAAACGGTCTCGAATGGAAATACTCCCGAAATTCCCGCCCACATCCGTACTCCGTGTCCCCCACTTCGCATAGAAGTCAAATTCCACACTGCGCAGGACCAATGGACAACCGTCTACCGTTTCAGTCAGTGGCAACTCATAACTCACACTGCTCGCCACAGGCTTGTAGTCTGTAAAAAAGACTTTTCGCTCAGGTCTTTTGCCTCGCCGCCGAGGCAAGGTGCAGGTCTCACCCGTTGCGGGCCGGTAGTTCGCAGCCGTTTTAAGTTCAAATTGCGCCGGCAAATCCACCTCCAATGTAAAACGCTCCACCGTCCTCCCCGTACACCCCGAAAGCCACGCAGCCGCAACAACCAGCAACACCCACCCTATCCACCTATTCACCTTTCCCTACCTCCCTGTGCCACTGCTCCACCACTCGTTCAAAATGCTCCCCTGGCGCCTCGCCGGCCCTCGGCTGCCAATGGATAACACTGCTTCGGGTCGCCTCTGCCAAACGACGCACCACCAGAAATTCGAGCTTCTCCGGCTCCCGCCATTGCCAGGCGCGCGCCTGCGCCAGTACCTGGGCCAGCCAAATCCTTGGGTCTTGGAATTCGACCAATGCCGCCAGGTCTTCACTGTGTTCCGCCAACAGGTAACGCAGGATATTGGCGTTCAGGATGGCTTCGGCCTGGGGGTTGGGTGTATCGAGCCAAGGCGGAAGCCGAGGCGCTGGGTAATCGCCCGGTGCAGGGTTTTCGTGATGGCACCAACGACCTTCGTGCCAATAGCACACACTGATCAGCGGCCCGAGGTAGACCGGCCAATGCTCTTTGGCCAGATGGGCCAGGGCGCGGGCCAAGGTGCGGTTGTCGTGAATGCGGTAAAGCGCCTGCTGGCCCTCTGGCCCTATCAGCAGCCTTTCGCGCCAATGGCGCGCCACATCCGCCAAGTCGGTAGCCGACAAGCTCGCGAGCCACCCCCAGTTTGACTCGGGGCGTTGCAACAGATCAGCCAGGGCGGGTTCATTGATCTGCTCAAGCAAGAGGATGATCGGGCCAGAACCCGCCAGCTCCGCCGCGGCGGTGTCGCTATAGAGATTGCAATAGTGCGACGGGGCGCAACCTGCCAATAGAGGCTGGCGAGCCTCGTGGCCACCTTCCACTATCAGGCACAATCGGTGCCCGTTCTGCAGCTGTTGGGCCATCCAACGACGGGGCAAGCTGTCCATCAAGCCGCCCTCTGCGTGATATCGCACAGGCCTTCGCGACAGCGCTCGCACAGGGGGCAAAAGTCCGCGTCAAGTTGCCTGGCCAAGTCCATGACGACGCTTTGCACTGCCGACAACTGCGCGCCAGCGAACAAAGCCGGGCTCGCCGAACTGTTTGCGCCCGACGAACCGGCCTGGGTAAGGGGCCTGCTGCTTGAGATACTGCCCGCTTGCATCACCAAGTGTTCCCCGCCAGCCATCAAGCTCAGTTGCGCACCGGCCTCAATGACCAGGCTGGCACCCGCCTTGAGGTGAACCCGCTGCCCAGCTTCGAACACCAGGCTCTGGCCAACGCGAGTCAGGCTATCGCCCTCTACCTCCAGGCGACTGTCATGACCCACCCGTTGTTCCAAGTCACGCTGGGCGTGCAGGTAGATGAGCTCTTCGCCGCGTCGATCTTCAACGTGCAGCTCGTTAGCCCCTCCGCCATCCGGTGAGCTGCGGCTACGCAGCACGCTGCGTGTCTTGTGCTGCGGCAAGGGATAGGCTGGCAGGTGTGATGCATTGGGTAGGCAGCCCGTGACGAGAGGGTGGTCCGGGTCGCCCTCCAGAAAGCTCACCAGCACTTCCATGCCTACCCGTGGAATCACCATGGCACCAAACCCGTCCCCCGCCCAACCGGACGCCACGCGCAGCCAGCAACTGCTCGCCCCCTCGCGGTTGTCCACACGATCCCAATGAAAGCGCACCCTCACCCGACCATAGGCATCGCAATGCACGTCTTCGCCCGCAGGCCCGGTTACCGTCGCGGTCTGGCTGCCACTGATCGTTGGCCTGGGATGCTTGAGCGCCGGTCGATGCACTGCACGCCAGGGTGTCGCGGTGAATCGGTTGCGATAGCCCTGGAATCCACTGGCTTCAACCATCGACTCCTCCAACACCTGCGGCTGGTAACCCTCATGACGCACCGAAGTCAGCAGCCATAAATCGTTGCAGAGTGGGTCGGGGTGATCACATAGCTCAAGGAAGTGACCACTGCGCAATGCCGGCTGATCGCTCTTGCCCAACACCCTGTGGCGATCACGCTGGTGACGCTCCAGGCCGCGTCGCGCCAGCTGCGCGCCGCGCGCATGCCCCTTAAAACCGGCAGGGTAGGCATAGTCTTCCAAAGCTTGCGCCTGCAGGGCACCGGCCTCTTTTTGCAGGCGAAATGAAGGGTGCTCGAAGTCATAGTCACGACGTACAGTGCGCCGGCTGCGCGTCTCCAATCGCAGGTCGAAGCGCTGTACAACACGGCTCTGGAGCACCGGATCAGGCGACGAGCAATACCGCTGCACCGGCAACCGTCGAAATACTGTCTGGTCATCACCGAACACCAGCAGATGATTGTCCACGCTGTGACGAAAGTGATAGTGGATGCCCTCCTCTTCACACAGCCGCTGGATAAAATGCAGGTCGGACTCCCTGTACTGCACGCAAAACGCGCGTGGCGGATACACCACAGGCCCGAGTTCAAAGGCATAGGCGTCAGAGAAGATGCCGTGGTGTTCGAGGACCGTCGCAATGATCTGCGGTACGCTGCGCTGCTGGAAAATCCGCTGGTCGCAACGATGGGCAAGGGATGCCAGACGTGGAGCCAGCGTGATGTGATAACGGGTGAGTCGCGCACCGGGATCGTCCCGACCGATGGCGTAGACGTGCCCATGCAGGCCCTGCCCTGCTTCCCCGAAGTCCAGATAGGCGGGTTTATGAAGCAATGCCTCCAGGTCAAGAGAAGGATCTTCGCTGACTAACTGCACCTGTATGAAGTAAGGTTGATCGAGGGCTTCGCTGCCTTTGAACGCTACTACCTGAAGATCTGTATTTATTTCTGAAAGGATCAATTTGAAACATGACGAAAGAAACTTGTTAACCATCCTTTGTTACCCGCCATCAACTTTTCGATTGAACGACTCTCTTTCGCCAACGCCAACTGGATTGGAAAAAAAGCACCTGAACATGCTCAAGCTTAGCGATTTCAGGCGATTTTCGGCCCGCACCGAATAAAAAAGAAGTTTCGTACAACGAGGATGGAAGTGTCTTTTTACAAAATATTAATACTTCCCATAACAAACAGAAAACGCGGACTGTTGCTTGTCTATTTACAACTAAGCTTTAAGGAAACGACTGACACTAATTCAAGGCGCCTGCTGTTCCGAGGTCTAAATAGTTAGTCGCGCCGTCCCGAAAAGACTCACACTCAGCACATTTCCAGACTCGGTCTGCAATCGCACTGGCGCCGTGCCACCCGGCATCACCACCGTTACGTCGTCACCCTCAATCCAACCCGCGCGCCATGCCGCGCATGCTACTGCACTGGCGCTGGTCCCCGAAGACGCCGTAGGCCCCTCTCCTCGCTCAAATACGCGCGCGATGACTCGATTGCCAGCGTCTCGAGCAACCCATTGCAGGTTGACCCCGCCAACACAGAGTTGCCCGCACCCTGCCGGCGGTGCAAAAGCGATGGCCCTCAACCGATTGAAAAGTGCCAACTGGTGCATCGTGTCATTACCCGGCAACGCCGACACATCCTCAACCAGCGTCACACAATGAGGGTTGCCTATCCGGACAAATTGGCTGTTTCCCCATTGCGCATTGATCGACGCCAATGCCGCCACGCGGCTGAATTCATGATGTGCCGCGACCACAGGGCTCACACCGACCGCCCCCACCGCCAAGGGGCCAAACTCGGGCCTGCCCAACGCCAGCCAGAAGCCTGGCACCTGTTCATGCTTCGCCGGCTCGACACAGGTGATCACGGGCGATACCGCATCCGGCTTGTCGTGATACACCCGCAACTCGCTACCGTGCACCATTAACCCCTGGTCGGTTAACGCCTGGGCAAAAATGGTCAGGCCATTACCACTGCGTTCGGCGAGAGAACTGTCGGTATTGATGATCAGCAGATCAAACGGTGGCCGTGCTTGAAATGGCCCGACTAACAAACCATCACAGCGATACGCCTTTGCACCGGCCGGTGGTGGTAATGCACCCCAGCCACATTCGGACGCAATGGCCGACGCGGCCCACATCTCGCGCGTGCTTGCAGCCAAGCGGGCGTTTTCGGGCACATCGATACCCAGACCGCGCAAATGGGCCGGGCTGACCACCCCATAGATATTTCCGCGTGCATCGTAGAACCGAGTCATGACCACGCCAGCCAGAGATTTTTCATCGGTTCGTCCGCTCACTTATCGACCATCGGGACAGCAGCGTATTACAGAACGGTCGATCTGTGGGAGGTGGGCGCAAAGGCAGTAAGCCACTGCAAGAACCTGGGGTTCAGCCACTCCTGCAGGGAGTACACACCTTCCGGACCACCTCCTACAGGTTCGACCATTCCTACGTGGTTACCCCACGACAAAGCGTTCCATTTTTTGTAAAAAAAATGCTCGTAATCTGCGCTTTTAATCCTGATCACAAAAGGAACCCAGCTCGCTCGAGAGGGCCTGATGTGCAAGGATGTCGCGCCGGACATCGTTCGTTGAACGCCAAACCAAGGATTTTTCATGACTGCCATTCCCACCCCTGCCCCCGTGGTTCCCGGGCGGCTGGAGCAGATGTCGACCCGCATCGCTTTTTTTATCGCAGGTTTCGGTATCGCCGCCTGGGCACCTTTGGTGCCGTACGCAAAGGCGCGTGCAAATCTGAATGAAGGCACCCTTGGCCTGCTGTTGTTGTGCCTGGGGGTGGGGTCGATCATCGCGATGCCCGCTGCGGGCGTGCTGGCATCTCGCTTTGGCTGCCGACGCGTGCTCACCGCAGGGACGCTGATGATCTGCCTGGCCCTGCCGATGCTGGCCACTGTCAGTTCGATCCCGCTGTTGATCGCGGGGTTATTCCTGTTTGGCGCGGGCTTGGGCACCGTGGACTCCACCGTCAACCTGCAAGCGGTGATCGTTGAGCGCGCCAGTGGCAAAACCATGATGTCGGGCTTTCACGGGTTGTTCAGCC
>NZ_WKFA01000054.1:0-40331 GCF_021605325.1 Pseudomonas sp. PA-7-1E | reverse complement strand
CCTCTTGTGACGCTGTGCGTCACGCTTTGGGACGCAGAGCGTCCCGTGCTGCATTCCCACGCAGAGCGTGGGAACGATCACAACCTCCCCCGAAATCGTGGGGGGGTTTGGGGGGGCTCCGGCCCTTGACTGTTGGTTAAACATGGAGAGATCGGGATGGTTTTCTCGTCCAATGTGTTCCTGTTTCTGTTCTTGCCGATCTTTCTCGGCTTGTACTACTTAAGCGGGCAACGCTATCGCAACCTGCTGCTGCTGATTGCCAGCTACGTGTTCTACGCCTGGTGGCGAGTGGACTTCCTGGCGCTGTTCGCGGCCGTCACGCTGTGGAATTACTGGATCGGCCTCAAGGTCGGTGCCGCCGGCGTGCGCACCAAACCGGCACAGCGCTGGCTGTTGCTCGGCGTGGCCGTCGACCTGTGCATCCTCGGCTATTTCAAGTACGCCAACTTCGGCGTCGACAGCATCAATGTGATGATGAAGTCCGCGGGCCTGGAGCCGTTCATCCTCACCCACGTGCTGTTGCCGATCGGGATCTCGTTCTACATCTTCGAGTCCATCAGCTACATCATCGACGTGTACCGTGGCGACACCCCGGCGACCCGCAACCTCATCGACTTTGCGGCGTTCGTGGCGATCTTCCCGCACCTGATCGCCGGCCCCGTGCTGCGCTTTCGTGACCTGGCCGACCAGTTCAACAACCGCACCCACACCCTGGATAAATTCTCCGAGGGCTGCACGCGGTTCATGCAGGGTTTCATCAAGAAGGTCTTTATTGCCGACACCCTGGCGGTGGTGGCCGACCATTGCTTCGCCCTGCAAAACCCCACCACAGGCGATGCCTGGCTCGGCGCGCTGGCCTATACCGCGCAGCTGTACTTCGACTTCTCCGGCTACAGCGACATGGCCATTGGCTTGGGCTTGATGATGGGTTTCCGCTTCATGGAAAACTTCAAGCAGCCCTACATCAGCCAGTCGATTACCGAGTTCTGGCGGCGCTGGCACATCAGCCTGTCCACCTGGCTGCGTGACTACCTGTACATCACGTTGGGCGGCAACCGCAAAGGCACCCTGACCACTTACCGCAACCTGTTCCTGACCATGCTGCTCGGTGGCCTGTGGCACGGCGCCAACATCACCTACATCGTGTGGGGCGCCTGGCACGGCATGTGGCTGGCGATTGAAAAAGCCATCGGCCTGAACACCGCGCCGCGCAGTTTCAATGTGCTGCGCTGGGCCTTTACCTTCCTGCTGGTGGTGATGGGCTGGGTGATCTTCCGCGCCGAAAACCTGCACGTTGCCGGGCGCATGTACGGTGCGATGTTCAGCTTCAGCGAATGGTCGTTGTCGGAACTCAACCGCGCCAACCTTACCGGCCTGCAAGTGGCAACCCTGGTGGTGGCCTACGCAACGCTGGCGTTTTTCGGCCTGCGCGACTTCTACACCAACCGCCCGGCCGACAAGGCCAAGCCAGCCGACCCGAGCCTGATCAAGGCCGTACCCGGCGACAATCCTGGCAGCATCCACGAGCCCGGTTTCAGCGTGGGCCGTGACGCTGCCGTGCAACCGGCCTACTGGACCGCTGACTGGCCACGCTACGCCATGCGCGCTGCGGTGCTGCTGCTGTTCGTGGCGTCGATTCTCAAACTGTCGGCGCAGAGTTTCTCGCCGTTCCTTTACTTCCAATTCTGAGGGAGCCGACCATGACCCGTTCATTACGCGTCCTCTACATAAGCCTGTTCCTGGTGCTGCTGCTGGCACTGGGCGCCTGGTCACTGCGCAGCTTCTTTGGCTTCAGCACCAACGCCGATGCCACGGTGCTTAACGGTCGCTGGACCAAAGCCGTCGAGACTCACTACGACGACGAGTTCCCGATCAAGCGCCTGGGCACCAACCTGTGGGCAGCGCTGGACTACAAGCTGTTCAATGAAGGCCGCCCTGGCGTGGTGCTGGGCCGTGATCACTGGTTGTACAGCGACGAGGAATTCAACCCCGCCGTCAACGAAGACCAGAACCTGCAAGGCAACTACGCGCTGGTCGAAGGCGTACGCCAGAAGCTCAAGGCCCAGGGCATCCAACTGGTGATGGCGATCGTGCCGGCCAAGGTACGCCTGTACCCGGAGCACTTGGGTGAGGTGAAACCGGCGAGCATCCACGCCAACCTGTACCAGGACTTCCACGCCCGCGTGGCGGCAGACAACATCCCGGCGCCAGACCTGCTCGGCCCGCTGCAACAGGCCAAGCTCGCCGGCAAGCAGGTGTTCCTGCGTACCGATACCCACTGGACCCCGGACGGTGCCGA
The DNA here is from genome assembly GCF_021605325.1 of Pseudomonas sp. PA-7-1E. Classification (NCBI taxonomy): domain Bacteria; kingdom Pseudomonadati; phylum Pseudomonadota; class Gammaproteobacteria; order Pseudomonadales; family Pseudomonadaceae; genus Pseudomonas; species Pseudomonas sp. PA-7-1E. The sequence continues at coordinate 38,032 of NZ_WKFA01000054.1, read as the reverse complement.
AGTCGCCGCCAAGCAATTGGCCAAGTCGATTGCCGACAAGACCCCACTCAGTGGCGAGCCGCAGCGCTTTGTCACCGAGGCCGAGAAAACCGAACCGCATAAAGGCGACCTGCGTTTGTTCCTGCCGCTGGACCCGCTGTTCGAAAACCTGATGCCGCCCAAAGAGCCGCTGGAAAAACGTGTCACCCACCTGGCCGAAGAGAAAGGTGATGACGCGCTGTTCAGCGACAGCGAAACCCCGGTGGCACTGGTCGGCACCAGCTACAGCGCCAACCCCAACTGGAACTTCGTCGGTGCACTCAAGCAAGCCTTGCACAGCGACGTGGTCAGCTACGCCGAAGACGGCCATGGCCCGATCCTGCCGATGCTCAGCTATCTCAAAAGTGATGACTTCAAGAACAGCCCGCCCCAGGTGCTGATCTGGGAGTTTCCTGAACGCTATCTGCCCGTGAATAACGAAATCGGTGATGCCGACCCAGCCTGGGTTGCGCAGCTTAAACAAGCCGGTTCGCGCCAACAGAACATGGCAATCAACACATCTAAATCCGAGACGCCCGACCGGGCGCAAAACTGAAAGAGAGGTAACTCACATGACTTTCACTACTACTCCTCGTCGTCTCGCTAAAACCCTGGCTATCGCAGCAGGCTTGAGCTTCGTATCCCTGTCGGCCTTCGCTGCCGGTGATGCCGCCCTGTACGGCCCGACTGCACCAAAAGGCTCCAGCTTTGTACGTATCTACAACGCCAGCAACCAGGAAGTCAGCGCCACCGTCGGCAGCACCAACCTCAGCGACGTTGCGCCACTGGCCAGCAGCGACTTCAGCTTCATGCCGGGCGGCGACTACAGCGCCAAGGTCGGCAGCCAGACCTTGCCGGTCAAACTGGCTGCCGACCACTACTACACCCTGGTCAACAGTGGCAGCGGCCAGCCGCAACTGATCGAAGAACCGCCGTTCAAGAACAAGCAGAAATCCCTGGTGCGCGTGCAGAACCTCAGCGACAAGGCCCTGACCCTGAAAACCGCCGATGGCAAGACCGATGTGGTCAAGTCGGTGGCTGCCAAGGGCCGTGGCGAGCGTGAGATCAACCCGGTGAAAGTGAGCCTGGCGTTGTATGACGGTGACAAGAAAGTCGGCGATGTGAAGCCGGTTGCGTTGGAACGCGGTGAAGCGGCGGTGCTGTATGTCACCGGCTCGGGCTCGAGCCTGTCGCCAGTGTGGGTGAAACGCCCAGTGTCGACCCGCTGACTATTTCCCTGAGTTGACACGCCCCCTCGTGGGAGCTGGCTTGCCTGCGATGGCGGTCTTGAAGGCGCCATCGCAGGCAAGCCAGCTCCCACGCTGAACGGGTTTCAACTCAGGACCGAGACAAAAACAAGAGTGAAACGACAAACCTTCGTAGCTCTGACCCAAACTGATTCAAGGAGAAACACCCATGATCCCAGTAATCCTTTCCGGTGGTAGCGGCTCACGTCTTTGGCCGCTTTCCCGTAAACAGTTCCCCAAGCAGTTCCTGGCCCTGACCGGCGAGCACACCTTGTTCCAGCAAACCCTGGAGCGCCTGGTGTTCGAAGGCATGGACGCCCCCATCGTGGTCTGCAACAAAGATCACCGTTTCATCGTCAACGAGCAACTGAGCGCACGCAAGCTCGACTGCCAGCGCATCCTGATGGAACCCTTCGGCCGCAACACTGCGCCGGCCGTGGCCCTGACCGCGATGATGCTGGTCAACGAAGGCCGTGACGAGCTGATGCTGGTACTGCCCGCCGACCACGTGATCGACGACCAGAAAGCACTGCAACGCGCACTGGCCCTGGCCACCGTGGCCGCCGAGCGTGGCGAGATGGTGCTGTTCGGCGTGCCGGCCACCCGCCCGGAAACCGGCTACGGCTACATCAAGTCCACCAACGACTCGCTGCTGCCTGAAGGCGTGAGCCGCGTGCAGCAGTTCGTGGAGAAACCCGATGAAAAACGTGCGGTCGAGTTCGTCAAAAGCGGTGGCTACTTCTGGAACAGCGGCATGTTCCTGTTCCGCGCCAGCCGCTTCCTCGAAGAGCTGAAAAAGCACGACCCGGATATCTATGACACCTGCGTGCTGACCCTGGAACGCAGCGAGCAGACCGCCGACACCGTGACCTTTGACGACTCCACGTTCGCGTGCTGCCCGGACAACTCCATCGACTACGCCGTGATGGAAAAAACCCAGCGCGCCTGCGTAGTCCCGCTGGCAGCCGGTTGGAGCGACGTGGGCTGCTGGGCCTCGCTGTGGGCGGTCAACGATAAAGACGCCAACGGTAACGTGAGCAAAGGCGATGTAGTGATCCAGGACAGCCGCAACTGCATGGTGCATGGCAACGGCAAACTGGTATCGGTGATCGGCCTGGACAACATCGTGGTGGTGGAAACCAAGGACGCGATGATGATTGCCCACAAGGACAAGGTCCAGGGCGTCAAGCAGATGGTCAACACCCTCAACGAGCAAGGCCGCAGCGAGACCCAGAACCACTGCGAAGTCTACCGCCCGTGGGGCTCCTACGACTCGGTGGACATGGGCGGCCGCTTCCAGGTCAAGCACATCTCGGTCAAGCCGGGCGCGTGCCTGTCGCTGCAGATGCACCACCACCGCGCCGAACACTGGATCGTGGTCAGCGGCACCGCCGAAGTCACCTGTGACGACAACGTGTTCCTGCTCTGCGAAAACCAGTCCACCTACATCCCGATCGCCTCGGTGCACCGCCTGCGCAACCCGGGCAAGATCCCGTTGGAGATCATTGAAGTGCAATCGGGCAGTTACCTGGGCGAGGACGACATCGAACGCTTCGAAGATATCTACGGTCGCTCGACACCGGTTGAACGTGGTGTATCGGTGAAAACTATCGCGCAGTAAAACAGTCGTACAAGAAGCCCTCGCCCAGCCCATTGCGTCCCCTATCCGCAGTGGGTTGGGTGGGGGCTTTTCGGTTCAATGACCATCAAAACAGACAGAAAGCTCCTCGCGGGATGTCAGGCCTGTTTTTAACGAACCCAGTTACGCGGTGCAAACGCGTTGTAATTGCCGTCCTCCTTGGGTTCAGCATTTTTATACGTGTTCTTGCCGATTTTCTCCGCCGCTTTACCCCCCCACATCAGCGCCGAACCTGCGACTTTCGAGGAAACGCCACCTGAGCTTGCCATCTTCTTGCCGGCCACCTTCGCCATCCCGCCAACGAACGTCAACGCGGCCCCATAGGCTTTGTCTTTCGAACTGTCGGTGCTATGAAGTACTGAGGATGGCAAAACATGCGAACGAATTGTATCGCCGAGGCCTTGCAGCACAGTTTGCCGCAAGCTCGTAAGCCCCATACTTTGCATACGCGGCCCCGAGCGCGATTCGAGGGGGGCGGCACTCGCTTGCACGGGTCCTGCCTGGCTGGAGGCCTCCGCTGGTGCGGACACGCTGAGAGGGGTGGACAGGCTTACAGCGGCGTCTGAAATATTCATAAAAAACTCACATTGTATAAGTGCAACGTTGGGTTCCGTCGTTGATCAACCAAGCCTCCTTGCGCAAACTGTGTGGCAAGTTATTCAAACCGGTTCCCACATCGTCGGGTGCAATGACCTACGTTGACCCTTACCCTCATCTTGCCGACCCTTGCGCCTACCACGACGCATTCGTGATGAGGTTTGACGGCCTCAGTGATTCATAGGATCCCTTCTTTTTCAGAAGATCCATGTCAGCTATGAGTGGGTTGGGTGGGGGCTTTTTATTTGGACTGTATAACGCCTGTACACAGTTACTCGCCAGGGCCCTTGCGGTTAACATTAAACTTGTTTGAAGTATCCCCGCTTTATCGTCGACAGTTTTGCCTGCTCCTTTATATGTGCGGTTTCCCCTTCCCAAGTAGCAGTACTGTGTCGCGCCATATATAATTTTGCGCCAAACTCATCTATAGGTTTCACACCGTTCGCCCCTACATAACCATTGAACTTTCGGGGAGATATAGTGCTATCCGACCATCGCTCAAACCGGTTATCAGTCGGCTCCCCCCCCCAAAAATCTATCGGCCCTGGAATCGTACTTTCCAAGGTATCGTGCCCCTCCCGACTGGGATGAAACCCCGCCAACAAGTAGAAACCTGTAGCACTCATCGCCACGCCACTCGCTTCGACCCTTTGAATCGACTGTTCCTCAGCGTCATACGTCAACTCTAAAAGCAGCAGGGAACCGTAGCCTTTCCCCTCGGGCTTTGCATCAAACAAATGAACATCTGCAACTCGTTTCTCAGCGTCATCGCGCACCACATACTCTATATATCCATGAACGGAAGAGTTTTGTTCCTCACTACCATCAGGGTTGGCTCCCACGTAACTAATTCTGTTACTGCCATCTTGGAATGTTTGTCTGGTCACCAGTATATTGGCCGTGGCCGCGCCTCCGCTTGGCGGGATCCACACGTAAACTTGCGTCTCAGCGATGTGCGTAGATGATCGCTCTTGGATCACGCTGTTTTTTTTCAGCCAGGCTGGCAGCATTCTTTGAAATAGAGAGGGCGATGCCGACTTGTTGATCTCTTCTTTCGTAGGTACCAGACCTTCATCATCTCTGAGCAAAACCGGATTATTTCTGACCATTCTATACAGATTCAAACCGTCGATCCGTCCCGCCGGATCAGGGTTAATCCAACGCTGTAACCACGGCACGTAGTACCTGAACCCATAGTAATAAAGCCCCGTCGCATCCCGCTCCTTGCCCGAATAACGCAACGTGCGATAACTCTCTTCGCTCGAATCACCCTTCTGCGTGAAGGCCGTCGTACCAAACGGATGATACGTCTCGCGAGTGATGATCCGCGCTTCACTGTCCAGTTCCAGCGAACAAGAGCCCAGATGATCGCTAAGGGTGTAACGGTATTGATCATTCGCCAGTTGCTGCGGCACCGCGCCTTCCCAATGCAACACCTGCACCGTGGTGCGGCCGGCCTGGACGGTGACGACGTGCAGTTTCTCGCCATCCCCATCGCGCGTTTCCAGCCCTGGTAGATATCGGGTCTCACTGACCAAGGTGCGGGCGTTGGTTTGCGTCGTGCGCACCTTGCGCTGGCGCATGCCGTCGGCACCGTAGACGTAGCGCTCGGTGTCATTGAGGCGCAACGTGCGCTCCACCATATGCACATGGCTCAGTTGGTTACGTGCATCCCAACTCAGTGTTCGGCCCCGGTCCAACATCAACAGGTTGCCGCTGGCATCGAAGGCTTCGGCAATCTCCGCTTCGGTCGGTGGCCTCCCGCCCACCTCGGGCAGGCAGCGATTACTGTGCTTGGCCGCCGTCAACACACGCCCATGTTGCTGTGGGCCGTGGTGGATCAGCTCGAGCAAATTGCCGCCAGCGTCGTAGCGATAGGTTTGACGATAGTTAGCCACGGCAGCCGGATCCTCGAGATGAGCAGGCCCGCGATTAGCGCTGCCGGCCTCCCAGCCGGTGGCTTCGATCAACTGGTAAAGACTGTCGTAGGTATAGCGGTTGATCGGCTCGATGCGTTGATTGGCAAAGAAGCGCACCGGCAGGGCCTTGTCTTCAAGGCTAAGGATATTGCCCACCGGGTCATAGACGTAGTGCAAATCCTGTAGCGGTTCGTCGCTAGGCCCGGCAGCGCTCAGACGGTTCAATCGCCCGTCTTTCGGGCAGTAATCAAACCGACTGGTGACCTGGTTGCCTGCCGTTTGCTGTTCTATCTGTCCTTGAGCGTTGTAGTGAATGTCATGTACCAGCCGCTGCGCGGCGGTCGCGTTTTTCAGCTGCAGCCAGGCCTCGCGCAATCGGCCGTCGATGGTGTGATTGAAACGCTGCCGATTACCCTGCGCATCGGTTTGCTCCAGCACATTGCCCACCGGGTTGAACTGCAAAGTACTGCGAGCACCGGCTGCTTGCTCAAGCAAATCATCCCGCTCATTAAGGGGCAGTGGCCAATCAGGCATATCCAGGCTTTGCAGAAAGTGTTGATACTGTTCCAGCACCGCGCCGGTCAAGCCGAACTCATTGAAATGCTGCGTTCCAGCCGGAGTGTCGTGGCGGATCAACTGGCCGCATTGGTTGTGCGCGGCAAAGTGCGGCGACGCATCGGCGTAGTGATGACGTTCGACGCACGCAGCTTGCTCGAACACCGCCACAGGCCTTAGCAAACTATCGTATTCAACCTGTCGCTCATTACCGCGAGCGTCCCACGCTTGCACCTGTTCAGCCGCCTGCGTGAACAGGCTGACACGCCATCCTGCATCAACGCTGTGGGAGCTCAGTACCTTGCTGCCAAGCGAGCAAACCTGCGTCAGGTTGGCCCGCTCCGCCAAACGCGGGTCCCACTCGGCCACGACTCGGCCCGCACCGTCGAAGCCACTACGACTGCTCCTTGCCTGCGCCTGCTCCCGCCCACTCTCACGCCAATAGCGCACCGTGCGCACCGTCAGCCCGCGAGGGTCGCTCACACTCAGGCCTGGGGTCTGCCGGTGCAGCGCAAGGGCGGTCATTGCAATGTCTTCCCCCGGGCCTCTTTCATCGCCATCACCTCTTCATAGGTGTCGTTTTCATCCTCGTAAATGCTGTACCAAGGCCAGTAGGTATGACGCCGCAGGTAGTCCTCCTTGGCGAGGACGGTACGAGTAGGACGGCCCAACGGGTCATAGAATTGTCGGTCGCTGTAACCGTGTTGCCTGAAGCTGACATCGTTGATGTAGCGATGATGATCGGCAAAATAGGGCCTGTAGATGCGCACAATCAGCCCCTTGTTGTTGTACTCGACCCGCTCGCTGACCCGCCAGCGCTCAACATCCTGTACCGTCACCGGCCGACAATTGCCGTCAAGCGCCAACGAGCCATCTTCCTGTACATGGTAGGCATAACCGCGCTCGACCTTTTGCTTGCTCTGCAAGGCGCGACCGAAACCGTCCCAACAGCTCAAGGCGACGCGGATTTGTTTTTCCGGATCGAGCGGGTAGCGATCAGCCTGCAAGGTAACGGCGTGAACAGGCTCGCGGCGCACCTGAGGGATCAAGCTCAACAGGCGTTGTCGCGCGGGCGTCAATGCATCGGATGGCGAGAGCAAACGGGCCGACACACGAATATGCCCGCTGGGTAGCAAGTCGCCCTGCGCTACGCATTCGTCCAGCCATTGGCGATCCTGCAGGTCGGCGTCAGGCACTCGGCCCATCCAACTGAACGGGTCGGCAAAGTGCGCAGTGGCGGCATCCTGCAACGCCGCGGCCGGTGCATCAATGATTTGGCCAGGTGTGCCGCCGAGTGGAGGACGGTAGTCATCGAGCGACGCAAAGCCCACGGGTTGACCACGTTCGGTGCCGAAAAAACTGGTGGCGATCACCTGGCCGAATGCCCCGTAAAGCACCTCCTGAGTGTTTTGATTGGGGTCGATAATGCGCGCCGGTTGCAGCAAGCGATAGTCAATCGAATCCACACGCGTCTCACAGCCGTCAGGTAGGCGTACCCGAGTATTCAGGCAGCCATAGGGGTCGTAACTCAGATGGGTCACACCATGACTGCGGGTTTGCTGCACGGTGATGACGTTATAGAAACCCGCGAGGCCGGCGTAGGTATTGAAACCGCGCTTGACCGACCACAATGGCGCTTGCGCCCCGTCGATGGACGGCAGAACCAGGCGCATTTTGTGGTACCCGACCTCCAGGAGTTTTTGCTCCAGGTCAAACGGCATTTCACCCTCGTCATTGCGCAGCAAGTCGTACGCCTTGAGCGCTGCCTCATCCAGCTCGGCAATTTCCAACTCATCGGCCAAGGCCAGGAACATGGCCTCTCCATCCGGTAAGGGGTGAACCCCGGACAAGTCCCGGTAGCGCTGCACCGACTGCCCCACCAGTGTTCGCTGATCTTGGGGATTCAAGGGGTTTGCGGCGGTTTGCGCGATAAAGGCTTCATAGCTGATCGCGTCGGGTTGCAAGCCGTTGGGACCAGAGCCCTTACCCAGCACCAGCGCGTTGTCACGTTGCTGAAAAGGCAGGGCCAGGCGCCAGCCCTGTGGGTGTGTCAGGTGAATAAACCGCGCCAGGCTTTCACTCAGGTAGTAAACCTGCTGCGCCGAATCATGGGCATCACACCACCAGCGTTTCTGCGGTGTGATTTCATTCGGGTCCACCTGGCAGGCCGGATCATCCTGGGCCGTCAGGCGCCGGGCATAACTGACCCTGACGCCATGGGTCAGGCTGCCAAAGGCATCCCAGCGCAGGTTGATCCCGTGCTGGCACTGCGGGTCATCGACCTGTTGCTCGTACTGGTAGGCGATCGACTCCAACGATAACGCCAGCATCACCTTGTAAGGTGCGAATTGACCGCCTACTGGCCGATCCAGCACGCGTACCAGGTAGCGGTTTTGCTCGACGCTATAGGGGACGTCGCCTGCGTTGCGCCCTCCATAGGTTTCCACACGCAATACCTGGCCTGCCAGTGCTTGGAGCATGCCAGGCAACTCATCGGCCTGGGGTACGACAAGTTCATCGACACCGTCGGCTTCGTGATAATGGCTAAGCAAGGTTGCTCCCAAGGGGTGAGCGGCCAGATCACCGTTGAAATACTCATCGCACGCTGGGTCGATCACTTGTCCGACATGAAACCAGGTCTTGCGCAATACCGGCTCACTGAAACCCGACTCCGGTGATGCCTCGGCAGCAGTGTCGGTATCAGTCGCCAGGAGCAGGGCAAAACCTCGAAACGTTCGTACCTGTCCGTCGTAAAAACCTTTTCGATATTCGAACCGTTGCGTCAGCCGATTGCCCGTGATTTCGTCACATTGAACCTGCTCACTCACCACCGGCACGGGGAAAGGTAAACGACACACGGCCGGTTGATCGCTGGCGAGCAATTGCTGCTTTTCATCCAGCCACTCCTGGGCCGAACTGCGATATTTCACGCTCGCGGCGGCGCCTTGGTTGTTATTGGTGGCACATAACAAATAGGGTTTGGCTGCGACAAAGTCATACCGCCAATGCATGGGCGACATATGCGGCACCGTCAACACCAGGCTGGAGCAACCCAGCCCTTGCAAGTCAGCGGTACTCACCCGGCAAAATCTGTCATAGCGAACGTTTTTGGGCCAAGGAAGCTCGACGGCGTCGTCAAAGCCGTTGCCACAACGGTTCATGAACACCAGCGCGCACTCGGCTTTCAAGTAGACCAGGTCTGCGGCACCGGAGCCGTCCAGATCCGCGAGCAAGACCCGCGATGCATCGAACTCGTCATAAGCAAAACCCAGCGTGCTGAACCTGAACCCTTTACCAAAGCGGCCTCGCCCCAGGTTGGGCCAGCATTCAAGCCGGTCGTGGCGGATGCGGATCAGGTGCTGCTGGCCGCTGCCGAGCACGTCACTGAAGGCGACCAACTCGGTGGCGGCGTTACTGATCAACGGCAGATCATCCTCGCCTTCCTTGCGCTTAACCTGGGTGGCGGGGGCAAACCCCGCTTGCCGCTGGTTGGCATACAAACGTACGCTGCGCGGGCCGATCATCGCCAGGTCAGACAAGCCGCCCCCCATCAGATTGGCCAATTGCCCCTGGGGATGAAAAAACTCGTGAGGGAAGGCGTCCACGGTCGCGAAGTTCGACCAACTGCGGTCCGGGTTGCAGGTAAAAAAACCACACAGCCCAGGCTGGGCTACGACCCATTCAAGGCAGCCATCACCGGTGAGGTCGCTTAAAAACTGCCGGGGTGCTTGCAGGCGGTCAGCTATCGGAATCTCTGGCAACTCATGCCAATCGTCATAGGCCACGTCGTCAGGGTGGCTCGCCGCCTTGGCCCGCATAGGTGCGCGGTAATACCAGGCTTTATCGTCAGAATACAAAATGCCCGGAAAACCTTCGCCGTACAGGTCGACAAATTGATAACGCTGGCCGTCGTCAAGACCCGGCATCGTTTCAAATGGCTGATAGCGCTGGGGATCCGGTGCGAGCTCGAACGCGTTATAGATGAACTCCAACGGCGGCCGACTCTGTACCTTCCCGGCCCGGTCAATGGCTTGTTCATGGGCCGCATGCAGCAGGCTATAACCCAGTGACGATGGCCGATATTCAAGCAGTAGTCGGCGCACCAGCACGGGCGCCGACCCCATGTCTGGCTCATCGGGAAAGCAGTGGAACATCAGCACCTGCCGACACAGTTGTCGCGTCCTGAGCTCAAAACCATAGACATAGCTGGAGAACGGGTCGCTGCGCCCAGGCCATGCCTGGGTGGCCTCATAAGGTGGAGCGGTCATGAGGGCAGTAGGACGCTCACCATGATCGAACACCAGATGAAAATGCCATAGCACGCCTTGCCCAGCCTCAACGCGCCACGCATACAGCTGGTCATCGGCGAGCGCATTGCCGTAAAGCACCTTGCTCAAGTAACGCTGGGCACCTGCGTGATCGCCGGCCTGATAATGGTAGACAATATGCTCGCCACGCGGGTTGAGGCTTTCTTCGAGCAGCCACTCCCCCACACGCGCATCGACATCCGGGTCGGCACGTCGTGAAGCAGCGGTTTTGCCGTACAGGTGCAGATTGCCGTCCGCACTGTGAATCAGCCAGAACCCCCCCGGGTCGTCGGTATCGGACCAACGCTCGATCAGTGCAAATGCGCCTTCGGTGCGAGGCCAGTAGCGTACAACGGTGTAAGGCCCCACCGGCAAGCCGTTATAGGCCGTCTCGACCCTTGAAACCTCTGTACCCGTCATCGGGTTGCGTTCCGGCATCCAGGGCTCCCCATCCGGCCCCAGGATCACGTCTTCATCGGTATACGCCGGCACCCCTGTGGACGTTCGTCGAGTGATCGCATTGGGCGTCTTGCCCCAGCCTATTCCGAACGAGCTGTTGCCGTTGGTGCTGCTGTAACCCAGCGTCAGGTCCGGGGCAAAACCCCGCCCGGGGGAGATTGGCAAGGGCAGCTCGAACGATGCACCACCGCTGATACCGACCGGTCCCAGGCCGTTGCCGATACTCTGGATGGCGCCACCGCCCTTGGGCAGGGACGGCGCGGCGATTTGCAGCGACTCGTCATGGTTCACTATGCCTCCTCCTAGCCAGCCTTGGCCGTGTAGTGCAGCTTAAGGATGATGTCGGTCAGCGATTCGAACAGGCGGTTCCGCGCCGCAACGTCAGTCGAGGTGAATTCCAACGCCCAGCTTGAAATAGCGCCCGTACCCTCAAAGGGCAAATAACGCTCATCGTCGAAACTGAAAGTGAACAGCCCATCGTCATCCACCCCGCCAGACAAAACGATTTGCTGGCTGGCCCGCAGGTTTTCCTTGAGGGTGTCGCCTATCTGCACGGCACTGTAGGTTTGGGTCAAGGTGGCGTGAATGTCTTCGTAGGGCCCCAGGACCACAGGCAACGACACGCTGATACGTTTGATCCGGCGCACGCTATGCCCAGGGTAATTGCTGTCGAACATGGGCTGCGTCAGCTGGAAATCGACGCGGCAGTTGTCTATCAGGCCAAGCTTGATGGTGTCCCAGTCCTGATTGATGGCGGAGGTCGGATCCTTGTCCTTGAGTTGGCGCAGGGACACCGTCTTGGTGATCTCCAGCCGTCGTTCATTGCGACTCAGGTACGCCGAATCCATTTTCAATAAGGACAACTTCAACGCCTCGCCGGCGCTCAAGCCTCGGTAGCTGTCCTTCCAGACGCCCGCCTGAATAAAGCGCGTGCTGAAGTCGGCGAGTTCAAATTGCCAACAGGCTTCGGCGGCCAGACACAGCGCCAAGGTGGCATCGTAGGCCTGGTAATAGAAGGTCGCGAACTGGCCGTTGAGCCATTGATAGAGTTGCGCATTGCTAAAACGGGTGCGCAGAAAATCATAGCTGGCCAACGCCTGATCCTGGGCGACGCGGGCCTGGTTCAATTGCAGGGTGGTGGCGCGGGCCTGTGCTTCAAGCACTTGCATTTGTGCCTCGATCTGGGCAATTTCCAGCGTGGCTTGGTCACGGGCTTGCATCCATTCCTGGTGGCGGCGGCGGAAGTTTTCAGCGCGGTCCGTCGCCTCCGCAATGGTATGGAGCATCGCCGCCCTGGCTGAAGAATAGGCACTGACCATTTCGGCGACGCCCTCCAGGCGCCATCCCCCGGAGGACGCTACGGCAACGGCACCATTAGTCAAACCCGCGTGAGCCCCGCCGCCGCCGCCAGCCGAATTGGGGGGGGCCTTCAGGCCACTGCCAACGGCATTGGCCACCTGACTGATGTTGTCCAACACCCGCCCTTCCAAGTGCAGCGCTGCAGCAGCTTTTTCACCGGCATTCACCACTTCATCGGCCAACTTACGGTAGAAATCCAGGCGTCCCTGAGCCAGTGCCTTACTCGCCTCCAGCGCTTTTTTCTGCTCAAGGTCGATCTTTTGTGCCTGCTGCTGAAGGTCCACCGCAAATTGGGCGAACTCCCAAGCCTGGTGGTATTGCAGCTCCTGCAGTTGCGCCTGTTCCTTGCGCTCGATCAATGACAACAACGTATTGCCAAATTGGATCAGGGTTTCCACAGCACTGCTGGCACGGTTGTGCATCACACTGTAGCGATAAGGTGGCACCTCCTGGGCCAACAACCGCGCGGCACCACCGGAGGCCGCGCCCTGACCGAACGCCGCCAGCAGATCGCGCGGGTTCAAGGGGGCGGCAAACAAGGGCAGCATCAGCGGCTTGCCGTCCAGCGTACGGTTGTTACGCAGGTTGTCCAGGCGCGCCTCGGCGGTATCCCAGTTCTGGACCAACTCACGGTTGAAGGGCAAGCGCAGGTATCTGTTATCCAGATCAAGCAGGGTAGGGTCGGGCGCGAAAGTGCGCAGGTACAGCGGCGGTTCGGCGAAGTGGTAGAGCGACTCGCCATCGTTGGCCGCGGCACTCTCTTCGCGTAGTTGGTCCTGCCGGATCAGGCGCTGTTCGAACTCGCGCAATTTTGAGTTGGTGGCGTCGCTCAGGGTTTTCAGGGGGATCGGTTGCCAATGGTCCACCACGTTGATATCAGGGCGCGGCCCCAGCAGGTCAAGCACGCGCACGTACCACAGCTTGGCCGCTACGAGGCTGTCGGGGGTCAGTTGCCGGTAGGCGGCGTCACCCCGGTCCAGCAGGTTCTTGATGTAGAACATGTAGATCGCCTTGCGATAGCGCACCGGATGACTACTGGCAATACCGTCCGGGTCGGCGGGTTTGCGCGACACGTAGTCCATTTCTACCGGGTCATCCATCAAAGGCCGTACGTTCCAGTAGGCCGGACGGCCCTTCTCGTCTTTTTTGCGCGAAGGGTCGAAGATAAAGCCCAGCCACTGTTCGGCGCCTTCGAAGTTTTGCTCCTGGTTCAGACGGTGGCTGACCATGAAAGGCAGGTGCAGGAACAACTCCCAGAAATACAAGCCGTTGGCACCGTGAAAATCCATCTGGTTAATGGCCGCTGGTGGATTGAGAGGGGGCTCTTCAAGGAGCTGAGTATCCCAGGACAGCAGGTTTTCCAGGGCGATATTGGCGCGGTTGATCAACTCGCGTGCAAACAATGTATTCATGCGGATTGGTTGGCGTGGAGCGGTGCCGGCATCGTTTAGCTTTATGCCAGAGTTGGTGAAATCGATGAATTCGGCGATGCCCAGAGTTGGGCTGGCACGGGTGTTGATGCGAGGGGCGATCAGCGGTGTGGTGACTTGCGCGACAAGCTCCAGTTCTACGTAGGTCATTTTCAGGGCATGCCCCAAGACCTGCCAGGTGGTACCGTTGAACACCTTGATACCATGGATAATCGGAATTTTTTTTGAGCCGATGGGCCAGGCTCCCGGCCAGTCAGGCAATAGGGTTTCAGGGTTAATGGGGAGCTTTAAAGTATGGGTGTCGGGTGGATTTATTACTGCGAATCCGCCGGAGTGCCAAAGTGACGCCGCGCCAGGGTTAGCTGCCATCGGATCACTCAGATTCAGAGGTCGCAGAATAACGTGCTGAAAAACATAAACAGGGGACTTTATAAACTCCTGGACCTCAGCGTTACGGACTCCAGCTGGCCCATTCATTACTACATATTTTAATTCTAAATCGGGGTGCATCATAAAATCACGCAACCGCACAGCAACCTTAGAAGCTATTGATATAAAACCATTTGCATCCGGCAGATCAAGAGTACAATAATCAACATTGTATGTATCACGCAAGAAATGAACCAACAACCCGCTTCCAATGTATCCATTAGTAGGAAAAAATAACAAACTAACCTTAAACCTCCCCCCACCACTAAACTGCGAACCACTCAACACTTGAATTCTAGAACCGCTCAAAAGCGTCTCATAGTCCGACATTTTCTTTTCGGGCAAAACCATTTCAAGCTTATATCTTTCTCGCGTCTCCGATTCAAAAGCCGGTATAGAAAACGTCGCATTAGGACGCATTGAGAATACAGCTGATATTTTAGATTTAAACAACACTTCCCCTGTAGACCTATCATAAGTAACATCATCTCCACGGGAAGGGCTAGCAATCGAAACTTGCCTCTCTTCAAAATTCCAGTTATCCAGCCCTTGGTGCGGTCGATGCGACTCGACACTTTTCAGCGCTATACTAAGCTCAGGCACTTTGAACTGAAAACGCCCTTTATTATCCTGAGCAAATAACCGTCCCACCCTCAAGACATGGGGTGCCTTGATCTCCTTTCGAGTTCCGATACTGGGCACATACCCACGATTGGGAAACAGCGCCGTTACATTAAAGTTTTTATCGATCATCGCCGTTTTTAGAAACGCATATTGATCCGCCGCACCATCCGTTGCATTACCTGCGGTATACCCCATATACATCGCCACAAACATCGACTCCGGCATCGTCGAACTGTCGGCCACGGCAATGCTCTCAACCTGCTCCGCCAAGTCCATAGTCTTGAACAACGGTGACCCACTCCAGGCTTCAATGACGGTTTGCGGCATACTCCAACTGTCGTCGTACTTCTTGTAGACCATGTTCAAACGCAACATCGGGTTACTGTGTACTTTGATAACCGGTGAGCCCGGATCTGGCGGTATGGGGGTACCACCTGGGAGATAACCTTCTTCAACCGTCATCTGAGCAGGGTTGTTATCCACGCACTCCACCCACAATACAAACAGGCGGTTATTGAACAACACTGGCCTGATGGTGCGCTCAATCGCACTGGCCGAAATCGGCAAGTTAGCCTTGTGCCAGTCTGACCACGCCCCCGGCTGCGGATAATCGAACTTTGGCCGGTTGGGATCCGTGCCGTTGAGGTTCATGTAAGTACGCTGGGACATATCCACCGAGCGCCAGTAGTACACACTCTCGGCCCGGGACTTGCCGATAAAGTAATACATGCCATTCTTGAAATCAGTGGTATTGATGTATCCATTGATAATCGTCAGGTTGGCCACTTCCTCAAAGCTCGCCAGATAAGACAGCACCGCTTCCTGAGTGGTGTCGATCTCGATCTTGTTCTGATTGAGGTCGTTTTCCAGTTGCTGGAAATACTTGGATTTGGTCAGGCGCAACGAGGGGTCGATATACAGTTCCGGGTAATAGCTCAACTGCTGGTTGGCCGCCCAGATGGGGTATTGGCAGTCGATCTCGCGCCACTGCCTGATCAGGTGATCTTCCATCACTTTGGTTTCATAGCCCGGCTCCATGCCCATCAGCGCGGCATTGATGTACTGCTGAATACTGGCGATGGCCGAGGCCACCGGGCTGGTGGGCACGGCCTGGCTGACCTGCACATCCAGCAGCTTGTATTGGTAGAGGTCGTTGGCGGTCTTGATTTTGTCGCTCAACTGGGCGTCGACAAACTCCGCTGCGTTCGGTACCACCTCATCCAGATAGTAGGCCACCAGGGCATCGCGCAGGGTTTCGTTGAGCTGGCTATCGATTGAGCTGGACATGCTCGCTCCTTATTCATCGTAAAAGTGCGCAGGCGCTCAGCGCCGGGCAGCCATGACCGCATTGCCTACCGCTTGCCAGGCCACACCCGTACTGTCGCCGTGCAGGGCTGTGGCCCTGAGCAAGTCCGCCGCAGCCAGGCCGCTGGCGGCACAGGTGGCTTGGCTGCGCAGGATCCAGTCGATGTCGGCCATGGAGCAGGCGCGCTTTTGCGCCAGCAGTTGGAAAAGCTCATGCACGTCGTCCTGCCGCCACCCCAACAGCCTGGCCAAAACGGAAGCGGCCTGGTCGCTGACTGCAGCGCGCAATGTTTTGTTTTTGAGCGCTGTTTTTCCGGGGTTGGCCGCGATGAAATAACCCAGCAATGCCTCCTCCGCCTGGCTTTGGCCATGAAACCACTGACTGTAGCGGCTCAGCAGGTAGAAGCTCTTGAGGTTCAACTCCAGATTTCTACCCGGAACTCCCAGCCATTGCGGATTAAGCAAAAACACACGCAAGGCACTGGTGCTCAACCGCAGGTCCATCACCACTGTCCCATGACGCAATACACGCTCGAGTTGATTGATCAATGAGTCAGTGGCGGCTGCAGTAGCCAGCCCCAACACCGCTGACAACAGGGCGTGTACCGAGGTTTGTGCCCAACGCAGTACAACTTGGGTGCGGTCCATCGGCAGGTTGATCATTTCTTGTGCCAAACCTTCGATCAGCCGCAGTTGGTGGTCATGGCCGGCCAGCAACAAGCCGGCAAGCTTCGCCACGCTCTGCTCACGCTCATCGGGGAAGAGGTTCAACTGCCCCACTCGATAGTTAATCGCTTCTTGCAAGTAATGATGGGGGTCTTCGAGACCTGTGAGCGGAACAGGCCTCACCAGTCCCTGCGGGTCCAGCAAATACTGCAGCACTTCGCGCCATTTGATGGGCTCTCGTGCGGCAGCGGACTTGGGCCGTTCATAAACAGGCAGATTCAGCGCCGAGATCTGCTCATCGGTAATCAATACCTCTCGCGTCGCGGCGGCCAATATGCCCAAGCGGTCCACCAAGCCTTGGGGGGGCAGGTAATCTCCAGGCTCCAGGCCCAACGCGCGCCGTACCCCGGTAACACTTTGCTTGCTGTCCT
This sequence comes from Pseudomonas sp. PA-7-1E, assembly GCF_021605325.1. NCBI lineage: Bacteria > Pseudomonadati > Pseudomonadota > Gammaproteobacteria > Pseudomonadales > Pseudomonadaceae > Pseudomonas > Pseudomonas sp. PA-7-1E. The sequence continues at coordinate 21,047 of NZ_WKFA01000054.1, read as the reverse complement.
TGAGCCAATTCACGGCCCAATCCATCTGCATCAACACATCGAGAACGTCAGGCGCGGGCGCCATTGCATCCTCTTCCCAAGCCTCTACGGTCGGTAGGTGTCTTTTAGGCAGCGTGCCGCACTTTACTTGCAGGTGGTGAACTGAAGACGGTTGGCTGGTTATTACCTCCCAAGCTGTCCTTGAAAGGCGCTTGCCGCTGAGCGACAACGTCCCACCAGCGCTCAACGGTTCAAGCGTAAGCGCGCTGCCGTCAGGATTGCGCACGAAGTTTTCTTCGTCTGAATGCTGGGGCTGCCGTTCCAGGGTAAACACCCGCGTGCCAGCTGCTGATGCAAAGTCGGTCCCCGCCAGCACAAACAAGGCTGAACCTGGCAGCAGACGCAATAAGGTACCTTCATGCGCGGCATCAACCACCAGCACCAGCCTGATGCTCATATCGCTGGCGCCCTGCGCAGTCAACGACCATGGCCTGAGGGACGACAATGAGGGTTGTAGCAGGCGCCCGGTACAGAGTAATCGCTGGTACTCCAGCCCCCCCAGCATATCCACCAGGCCCCAGCCTTCCTCCGGCGACAAGCCAAACATTTGCGGAATACGCGCCTGACGGTAGAGCGAGGACAGGGTGCCAAGGTCGCGGAGTAACGGCCCAACAAAATCCTTCGTTTGGTTGGCCAAGCGAGAAAGCGATGACTCTGTAGGCTCAAGGCCGAGCGCGGCACAGAGTTGTGCGACGATTTTTTTGTTCGCCGCGTCTGTCCCACTGACATTAAAGGCGGCTCTATTGAGTTCCAACGGCGTATCGAACAGCGCAGCAGGGTTAAAGACTTGGTCAAACAGCGGCACCTTGTCACCCGTGGCGTAAGGCGTGAGATCGTGGAGGAACGCCGCAAATTCTTCGGGCTTGATGCCATAACGTCGGCTGAAATAACGATAAACACCCAAGACCCGCAGGGTATTGGTGTTCAGGTCCATGGTCAGGTTGTGTTCACCCTCGCTGCGGATGGCGCAAATGAGCAGCGTGTCCAGTTCGGCATAGGACATGTCCATACCCAGGTCTTTCTTCAGCCAGCGCTGCAGACGAATCATGCGTTGCAGGCGGTCAAACCGTTGAGGGGACGTTTTAGTCAGGTACCAGACCGTGCGGCTACCGAGCGTGGTTTCCTTGAGGCCCATGGAATTGTCGAACTGGTCCGCACACGTCGAGACAACGGTAGCAGGCACAACACTGTCATAACGCTCGCTGCCATGGCCGTTGACATAACACGCGCCATAGTGAGAGGCGTGCGGGTATGCCTTGCCGACGCCATTGCCCCCCGTCCATTGTGGGTTGCCGCTGGGGCAATTGGGAGACACGTGGGGGAAATGCTGACGCTGGGATAAAAGCGCCTCGACCTGCTCGGCATCCAGCTCCGAACGTTGCATGAAGGTCTCGAGCTGCACCAGTGGGTTGTCAACGTGACCAATACCTTGGAGACCGTAACTGCGCTGAAAAAACTCCTGCTGCTCGGCCGTCCATGTCACGTACTCATCCAGGACAATGGTGAAGCTGAGTACCGCCAGTGAAACGGGCCTAGTGGTAGTGCCCGTGGTGGTGGTGACAGTAAATGAGGCTCGATAGCCCGGTTCGATAGGAAACGGTTCTTCTCCCCCCCAGCGGATAACTGTGCAGATTGTTGAGGTATTCGCGGGGTGAAGATAATTAGGCGTCCAAATATTAGCCGTGTTCGCATATAACGGCGTCCCAGAATTAATCCAGAAAAGACCCTCTCGTTTAGTATCGTCAGGCCCCGAGAATTCAATCGTTGCCGTGCTCGTCAATTTCCCTTGGTTGACTAAGGTTTCTGCCTGAGGCACAACAGACTTCAGGCTTGACTGTGGGGATATCAGTAAAGCAATCCTGATGGCCGAATGCGGACTCAGATGAGAAGTCCCCGGCCCTGCCCAGGTCTGCGTCAGCTGAGCCTTCGATAGATAAAACGTGGTGAACAATGAAGGTTCGATCAACAGTTGCTGTTGCTGAGGGCTTAACCCCGACATCAACAGTTGCGCTTGCGCTGCAGTGTTCTGCACCACGCCATAATCGTTCAAGCCCCGTTGGCTGATGGGCAACTGCAAGCTGATGCGATAGTTCAACTCCCCCAACTCAAGCTTCTTTTCGGCCAGCCCCAATCGGCATTGGTGGTGAGGGTAGTAATACGGAAACATGAACGGATAGCGCCGCTCGGCCAGTACGTCGTAAATCGGCTTGTTGGCATCCGGCTTTCCTGTCCGGTACCGGGCGATGTCGGCCATAAGTATCTCATTGACTAACTCCAGCATCGGTCTGGGGGTAAAGGTGCTTTGCTGGTCAATGATCAACCCCTCCAGATCGGGCCGCCGAGTCCTCAACAGAATCTTGGGCCGATCACCCTGGCCGGAGCCTTCCAGGGTGCGCGTAGCGAAACGATATTGAGCGCTGAGGTAGGCCACCGGCGAATCGACCGCCGCCATCGCGCCCACTTTGCAGAACTCATCCCAGTTTTCCTTGAACAGGTTCGGGAAACTCGGCCCGACATCGACCAGCGCACGCACACCGGTCTGCTGGCCCTGGTACTGGGTTCTGCCGTTGGATACCTGGTGTTCACGGTACAGCCGACCGATCTGCACCGCATAGCACATGGCATTGTCATAGGCCACCTCGCCATCCGCCTCGCAGATCTCACCCAGGCGTTGGACGAAGTGGGGCTTGGGTTGGGCGATGATGTCGAACACCGACGCCATGCCCAATTGCTGCATCGCGGTGATGAAGCTGACTTTTTCCAGGCCCACTTGCCGTTCGGGCTCGTTGACCAACGTAAGAAGCAGACGGTCAGTTCTCGAGTCGTTGTCCATGCCCACGCATTCCCTCAGGTAGAGATACACCGCTATGTCCAACAAACTGAGTGGTTCTAAAAAATAAAGAACCTGTGAACTCTGACAGTAGCGACGAACGGTGCCTGAGGAACGGCCGAACACCCGAGTTGCCTGAATTGGGCGAGCCTGCCGTTGGCGGAAACTGGCTTGGCTCTGGTGGAAGCTTGCATTGATGGCTTGCAGGCCGATGCTTGTGCTCAGTAAGTCAGTCATCGCGGGCGAGCCCACTCCCATAGTTTGACCGGGTACACCCTTGGAATAGGGTCAACCTGTGGGAGCTGGCTTGCCTGCGATGGCGTCCGTGCGGCCAGCACAATGCTCAAGCTAACCCATCCCGCCTACGCTTAAGTTAGGATGCTCGTTCCCTATTCGAGGTGGTCTCCATGTTCTTCGGCGTTCTCCTGATCATCACCTGGCTGATCCTGCTGCTGCGCTACCCGGCCAAGGCGCTGCCGGTATCGTTGGCCGCTGCCGTCGGCCTGGGGTTTGTCGCGGTTTGGGTGGTATGGCTGGACAATCGCGAAGCGTCACAACTGGCGCGTCTTGAGTTGCGCATCACCTACGCGCCGCAAGACTGCCCAGCCGACCGACCGCTCAAACTGACCCTCAACAACGGCAACGATGTACCGCTCACCGAACTGCGCTGGCGCGTGGCCGCCTACGCACCGGGCGATACGGTCAACCTGGCCGACAACGTCTACGCCGCCCCACGCTATCGCGGCCCCGGCGAGTTGCAGGCGGGCGCCACCTGGGATGACTGCCTGCCCACCCCGCCGCTGCGCCCCGGCTATCGCCCACAAACCCTGGAATTTCGCGCCGAGCACCTGCAAGGCAGTTTCTCGGACTGACAAAGGATGGACCCATGCCCAACGTACTGATCACCGGTTGCTCCAGCGGCATCGGCCGCGCCCTCGCCGACGCGTTCAAAGGCGCAGGCTTCGAGGTATGGGCCAGCGCCCGCCAACCCGATGACGTCGCCGCCCTCGCGGTCGCAGGCTTCAATGCTGTGCAGTTGGATGTCAATGACAGCGCCGCTTTACAACTCCTGGCCGAGCAATTGAGCGAGCTGGATGTACTGGTCAACAACGCCGGCTACGGCGCCATGGGCCCGTTGCTCGACGGCGGTACCGAGGCGATGCAACGCCAATTCGAAACCAATGTGTTTTCCATCGTCGGCGTGACCCAGGCGCTGTTTCCTGCCTTGCGTCGCAGCAGGGGCCTGGTGGTGAATATCGGCAGTGTTTCCGGCGTACTGGTGACGCCGTTCGCCGGCGCCTACTGCGCATCCAAAGCCGCCGTACATGCCTTGAGCGACGCCCTGCGCATGGAGCTGGCACCGTTTGGCGTGCGGGTGATGGAAGTGCAGCCCGGTGCGATCAATACAAGCTTTGCGAAGAATGCCGGCGCCCAGGCCGAGTTACTGATCCAGGAACAGTCGCCATGGTGGCCATTGCGCGACGGCATTCGTGCGCGCAGCCAAGCGTCCCAGGACAAGCCAACCCCGGCCAGTGAGTTTGCTGCAGACGTGCTCAAGGCGGTGCAGCAAGCGCAACCGCCGCGCCTGTTGCGTTCGGGTAACGGCAGCCGCGCGTTGCCGTTGATGGCGGCGCTATTGCCCAAGGGGTTGTTGGAGAAGGTGCTGAAGAAGCGCTTTGGCTTGGGCGGTAGGCTCTAAGGTTTCATGAAATCAATAAACGCCCGCACCTTCAGCGGCAAATGCCGCGTGTCCGGATACATCGCGTAAACCCCTTGCGGGGCAAAGCGGTGGTCCGCCAACAGGCGCACCAAGCGTCCCGCGTCGACATCCCTCTGCACCAACCATTGCGGTAAAACCGCCACACCGTGGCCGCGCACCGCAAATGCCTGAAGGACCGCCGCGCTGTCGGCCACCAAGGCTGACGGGCCGGCTCGATAAGGGTGGTCGAGACCTGCCGGGTCGGTGACGCTCAGTTCGCTCAAGCGGCCGTGGCCCAGCCTGGGCAACTGCTCCAACTCAGCCAGGGTTTGAACTGCGGCAAACTGCGGCGCCGCGACGGCGAACACGTCGAATGTGGACAACTGCACGGCGCGGTGATTGGAGTCCAGCAAGCGCCCCAGCCGAATCGCCACGTCAAAACGCTCGGAGATCAGATCGGCGTGGGTGGAGGATGTGGATAAGTGGATATTCAGGTCCGGGTGCAGGCGTCGAAAGGCTTCTACCGCCGGAGCAACTACAGCCAGGGCATATTCGACAGTGGTGGTGATGCGCAGGGTGCCTTTGAGCTGGGCATGTTCACTGCGGGCTTCTTCTACCGCCAGGCGGGCCTCTTCAAGCATGCGCGTGCAGCGCAGGTAGAAGCGCTCACCCGCGTCGGTCAGTGCCAGTTGGCGGGTGTTGCGGGTCAGCAGGGTGACGCCGAGTTCCGCTTCCAGGCGCTTGAGGTTGAAGCTGACCACGGCGCGAGTCTGGCCCAGCAGGTCCGCGGCAGCGGTGAGCGAGCCGGCCTCGACCACGGCCTTGAAAGTGTCAAAACGGTCCAGGCTGACCATGGTGGACGCCCTCCTTTGTCAAAAAAATTTTGACAAACTAGTAGGCAAACCGACGTATCCCAAACCCTGCGTGCGGCCTACCCTGCCGGCTCCACTCGCAGGAACGCGTTCATGACCTACCGCTCGAAAGTCGCCTGGATCTTTTTGTTGGGCTTTGCCCTGGACCTGGTGAACATGTTTGTCGCCACCGTCGCCTACCCGGATATCGCCCGCGAACTGCACGCCTCGGTCACCCAGTTAGCGTGGATCAGCAATGCCTACATGCTCGGGCTGACAGTGATCATTCCCTTGAGTGTGTGGTTGGCGGCGCTCATGGGCGAGCGCACCCTGATCGCTACCAGCCTGCTGCTGTTTGCCGGCGCATCGGTGATGGTCGGCCAGGCTGGCTCCATCGAAGCGTTGATAGCTTGGCGCGCCTTGCAGGGGCTCGGCGGCGGCTTACTGATTCCGGTGGGGCAAGCCATGGCTTACCGACACTTTCCCGCGGCCGAGCGCAGCCAATTGACAGCGCGGGTGATGTCGGTGGCGTTGCTGGTGCCAGCGCTGTCCCCGGCGTTGGGCGGGGTGATTGTCGACAGCCTGTCCTGGCGTTGGATTTTCTACGCCAACCTGCCTCTGGCGCTAGTGACCCTGCTGCTGGCGCTGCTGTGGATAAAACCCGATGCGCCTTTAACCGAGCGCCCGCCCCTGGACCTGGGCAGTGTGTTCAAACAAGCCGCCAGCCCGATGCTGCGCGTGGCAATGCTGGTTTACCTGTGTATTCCGGGGGTATTTATCGGCACCAGCCTGATCGCCATCCTCTACGTGCGTGGCCTGGAGTATGACGCCACCCAGACCGGCGCGCTCATGCTGCCGTGGGCACTGGCCTCGGCCGTGGCGATCTACCTGAGCAAGCGACTCTTCAATCGCTTTGGCCCCAAACCCTTGTTACTGGCCGGCATGGCGCTGCAATGCGGCGGTATCCTGCTGCTCAACGAGCCGACGCTGATTATTGCGGCCTACGTCTTGATGGGCCTGGGCGGCAGCTTGTGCAGCAGCACCGCACAAACCCTGGCCTTTCTGGATATTCCCGCCGAGCGCATGGGCCACGCCAGCGCGTTGTGGAACATGAACCGGCAAGTGAGTTTCTGCGTGGGCGCCGCCGTGCTCAGTGCAGTACTGTCGGCCTTGGATTCCTTCGCGATTACCTTCACGATGGCGGCAGCTCTGACCCTGTTGCCGCTTTTCGCAGTGTTGCGCCTGGATTCTTCCAGGGTACGCGCGCTGCTTCACCCTTGCAGCGAGCCCAAACATGATTGACTACAGCGATTTTTTTGAAGAAGTGATCCAGACCCACGTCGAGATCGAACAATGGTTTGCCGGCGTTGCGCCTGAGGGCACGCTGGAAAATCTGCTGGCGCGCTTCTCACCCGAGTTCAGCATGGTGGCGCCCGCCACCGGTACGCGGGTCAACACGGCCGGGGTCAATGCCTTGTTCACGCGCCTGGGCGGGATGCGTCCGGGGTTGAAAATCACCTTGAGCGAAATGACCGGGATTGATCGTCACGCACGCGGCGCGACGGTCACGTATCGCGAGCATCAGATTGACGACAGTGGCACCCAGACCGACCGCCGCGCCACAGTGGTGTTCGAGAAACAGGCCAGTGGCACGCTGCTGTGGCGGCACTTGCATGAGACCTTTATCAAAGCCTGACGCGGGTCTAGATGTATGAGGGGGCTTACATCGCCCACTGTAGGAGCGAGCTTGCTCGCGAAAAACCTCAACGATAACGCGTGCTTCCTGAATGAACGCGGCGCCTATGAGTTTTTCGCGAGCAAGCTCGCTCCTACAAAAGCCTTGACTGACTGGCATTAGGGCTTGCCCCTCCCACATTTTTTAGTTTTGTGTTGGGTTGACGATCACCGTGCAGGTAATCCCCGCCGCCAACAACACGCCCTCCGGCACTTCATCAATGTGAATCCGCACCGGCACACGCTGGGCCAAGCGCACCCAGTTGAAGGTCGGGTTCACATCGGCGATCAGTTCACGGCTCTCGGGGTTGTCGCGATCGTAGATGCCGCGCGAGATGCTTTCCACATGGCCCTTCAAGGTCTCGCCGCTCATCAATTGCATATCGGCTTTGTCGCCCACCTTCACGTGGGGCAGTTTGGTTTCTTCGAAGAAGCCATACACCCAGAACGAATTCATATCCACCACAGCCATCTTCGCTTCGCCGATACGCGCATAGTCGCCACGGTGCACGTTGAGGTTGGTGACATAACCGTCCACCGCCGCCAGCACTCGCGTGCGTTTCAAGTTGAGTTCGGCGGCCTCCAGTTGCGCCAGGGCGTGCTGATAATCGGCCAGGGCCGAGTCGGCGATGTTGCTGGCGTCGTCGCGGTTTTCCCTGGAGATCACCAGGGCGTCGAGGTCGGCGCGGCGGTGCGCGTTGACCTTGCGCATTTCCCAGGTGGCCTTGCGGGAGGCCACCAGCGATTGCGCTTGCTTGACGGCAATGCGGTAGTGCTCGGGGTCGATCTGCATCAGCAGGTCGCCTTTTTTCACCAACTGGTTATCGCGTACCGGTACGTCCACCACTTCGCCGGTGACGTCAGCCGCCACATTGATAATGTCGGCGCGCACCCGACCATCGCGGGTCCACGGCGTTTGCATGTAGTGCACCCACAACGTGCGGCCAATCCAGATCGCCAACGCCAGAACCAGCAAGGTGGCGAGCAGGCTGAAAAACTTTTTCATCGGGGCATTCTCAACGGTAGACGCTCAGCGCCAGGGCGCCGAACAGGCAAGCGAACAGGCTCAGGCGCAGCAGCGCCGGGTGCCAGAAGAAACGGTACAGGTCGAACCCGGCCAGGAAGCGATCAATCGCCCAGGCCAGCCCGGCTGCGATCAAGAACATCAGGGTCATGGTCGGCATATAGATGCCGTGGAATGCAATTTCACGAGGCATTCGGGGCTCCTTTGAGGGCGGCCAGAGGCGATTGCGGGTCGAGCAACGAGGTGCGAATAAAGTGCAGGTAGCTCTTCACACGGCGCAGGGCCGAGGTGTCGAAGTGCGGGGCGAAGGGTTCGTCGGTGGCCTGCACACGGCTGATCGCATGGTCGACGGCAATCAACCCGCGCTCCAGGTTGCTGGCGCTGGGTTGCAGGAACAGCCGCACCAGCGAGCGCCCCATCACGCGGATCGCCTGGCGCCACGGCTGCGATTCGGCATACGCCGGGTGCACCGGCAAAATCGCCTGCTCCTTGCGCAGCTCGATGATCGCGTGGCCGACCTCCAGCACCACGAACATCCAGCGCAGCAAATCGCGCTGCACCTGCGGCTCGCCGGCCGCGAGGCCATACGCCTGGTGCAGCAGGTCGCGGGTGCGGCTTTCAAAGCTCGACGCCAGGCCCTTGAGCTTGCCGCTGATGGCATACACCACTTGCTCACGCAGGTCTTGCTCCAGGCGGCGCCACAACCAGCGGCTGTTGGGCGGCAGGATGATCGCACCCGCCGCCGCGCACACCAGCATGCCGATGACCATGGCGATGTAGTCGTTGATAAAGGTGTAAGGGTTGTAGACCGTTAGGTTATCCGGCACCGAACCGGTGCTGAAGAAGATCAGCAGGCCCACACCCACACCGGCGTATTGCGGGCGTGAAGACAGAAAGGCCCCGAAGATGATCACCGGCGCGAGCATCACGCACAGCAGCGGGAAACCGTCGATCCAGGGGAACACGAAGAACATTTCGACAAAGCCGACCAAGGCGCCGATCAAGGTGCCGCAGGCCATCTGGAACGCCATGCGCTTGGGGTTGGGCGTGGCAGCAGACAGGCCCACCGTGGCCGCCGCGATCAGGGTCATGGTGGCGCCGCTGGGCCAGGCAGTGGCCACCCAGTAACTGCCCAGCACAACCAGGATAAACGAGGCGCGCACCCCGGCAGCGGCACAGGCCAACCAGTTGGTCTTTGGCGTGTAGGCTTCGTGCCAATCCTCCCGCGCATGGCGATGCTCGGCCAGGGACGCGTGGGTTTGCGCGTAGTTGTGCAGGTCGTCGACGAAACGGTACAGCAGCTCGTAGGCAGTGTGGAAATCCAACTGCTCGGCGTCCGTCGGGTTGCCCTCCTGGAAGCTCGCCCGCAGGCTGCGCACCTTGGCGGGCAGGCCGTCCTTGTAGGCGCTCAGTTGGTTGACCAGGCGCGCGGCATCGGGGCTGGTGAGGGCGCGGCCAGAGAAGCTGTCGAGCACTTCGGCCAGGTCTTGCAGGCCGGGTTTGATCGCTGCCACCACATGGTCGGCCTCATCGGCGCGCAAGCGTTCGAGCAATTGGTGCAAGGCGTTGAAGCGTGTGGTGATGCTCATGAATTCGCTGTTGAGGCGACTGAGCCGCCCGTTGCGCCGACGCATGTGCGGGTCCTCAAACACGGTGACGCTACGCAAGCCTTCCAGGCCCACGGCTTCGGCAATAAAGCGCACGTTGCTGGCCTCGAAGCCTTCGCGCTGGCTGCGCCCGCGCAGGCCGTCAGTCACGAACAGCGCGAACACACCGAAGCGCTGGTACAGCGCGTTGCGCATGGCGGCGCTGGAGGTCTGCGGCAGGATGGCGGCGCTGACCAGTGTCGAGCACAGTATCCCCAGGGAGATTTCCAGCACCCGCCACACCGCCGCCATGAAGGCGCCGTCCGGGTGGGCCAGGGCCGGCAGGCCGACCATCGCCGCGGTGTAGCCGGCGAGCACGAACCCATAGGCGCGAAAGTTACGATTGCGCGTGGCGCCAGCGGTGCAAATGCCGACCCAGATCGCCAGCGCACCGAGGAACAGTTCGGTGTTCTGCGCAAACAAAGCGATCAACAGCACCATCACCGCCGAGCCTGCCAAGGTCCCGAGGAAGCGATAGAAACTCTTGGCGAACACCTGGCCGCTCTGGGGCTGCATCACGATAAATACGGTGATCATCGCCGTGCGCGGTTGCGGCAGTTCCAGGCGCATCGCCAGCCACAGCGTCAGGAACGCAGCGACCAGCACTTTGAAGATATACACCCAGGTCACGCCATCACTGCGTGCCCAGTCGAAAAAACCACGGCGCCACTCAAGGGAATGCAGCCAGCGCAGCGGTGCAGGCAAGGGAGTCATCAAGGCCTACTCAGTGATCAAACACGGCGAGCGCCGCCGGAGTCTTGCTTGGGAGTGTCTTGGCAGCCGTGGGCACATCGTCGCCAGCACCGAGGCCGCCGCCCAAGGCGGTCACCAGCTCGGCATGGGCGCTGAGGCGTGCCGCCTGCACCTGTTGTGCGATCTGCTGCTGGCGAAACAACAAGGTTTGGGCGTTGAGCACGTTGAGGTAGTCAGTGAGGCCACGTTGATAGGCGACCATGGCGATGTCGTAGGTTTTCTGCGCCGAGGCCACCGACTGCGCGGCGAAGGCCGACTGTTTGTCCATGGACTCGCGGCGGATCAACTGGTCGCTGATGCCCTTGAGCGCATTGACCAGGGTCTGGTTGTACTGGGCCACCGCGATGTCGTAGCCGGCACTGGCTTCACCCAATTGCGCACGCAGGCGGCCGCCGTCGAAGATCGGCAAGGTGATCGCCGGGCCGACGTTGTAGTTGAATTTCTTGCCGGCCAGGAATTCCAGCATGCCGCCGCCGGTGGCCATGTAGCCAAGGCTGCCGACCAGGTCGACGTTGGGATAGAAGCCTGCATGAGCCACATCGATACCCCGTGCCTGGGCTGCTACCTGCCAGCGGCTTGCAACCACATCCGGGCGTTGGCCGAGCAATTGCGCCGGCAGGCTGGAGGGCAATTTCAACGGCGCGGCGAGGGCCAGGGTCGGGCGCTGCAATTGCGCGCCCTCCCCCGGGCCTTCGCCGGCCAACGCCGCCAGTTGGTTACGGCTCAGGGCGATTTCCTCGTCCAGGGCATCCAGTTGGCGATGGGTTTCCGGCAGCGGGGTTTCAGCCTGGCTGACGTCAAAGTGAGTGCCGATCCCGGCGCTCAGGCGTTTGTTGGCCAGGTCCAGGATCTGCTGTTGCTGGGCCAGGGTGGCGGCCGCGATGTCGCGGTTGGCGTACTGCAACGACAGCTGGATATAGGCGCGCACCACGTTGTTTTGCAGTTCGAGTTGGGCCAGGCGCGCTTCGGCGGCGCTCATGTGCGCCAGGTCGACCGCACGTTCGGTCGTGTAGCTTTCCCGGCCCCACAGGTCGAGGGCGTAGCTCAGTCCCAGGGACGAATTGTTGTCCCAGGTGTTGGCGCCGCTCAATTCGCCAGGACCGTAGAACTGATCCTTCGGCCAGTTGTGGCGCTTGAGGGTGGTGTCGCTGTTGATCTGCAGCGACTCGGCCGACTCGGCCACGCCGACCAGCGCCCGAGCTTGGCGTACGCGGGCGGCGGCCACGGCCAGGCTGGGGCTGTTGCGGGTGGCGAGTTCGACCCAACGGTTGAGCTGCGGGTCGCCGTAGGCCTGCCACCATTGGGCGGTGGGCCAGTGGGCGTCGCGGGCGGCGCTCTGGATCGCGGCGTCGGTGGCCAGGCTATTGGCGTTGATCGCCTGGCCCTGCGGGGCGATTCCTCCGGTTCCGATGCAACCGCTGATGACTGACGTTAAGGCCCAAACACTGAGAGTCTTCAGCTCTCTGCTGATGCGACGCGGCACGGCAAGCGAATTCCTGAGAGGGTGTTGCGGGAGAGGTGGCGCAATTCTAGGCGGCGCCAGGGAGGACGATAAGCTGGCATTCTTGTGAATCTTTGTTACCGTTCAGGCGATAATCCGTTGGTAGGGATCACTGAAAGCGTAACTTTCTGTCACAATTTGCTATCTCCCTTGAGAACACTCCATGGACACTTTGCAAAACATGCGCGCCTTCAGTTGCGTGGCCGAAGCCGGCAGCTTCACCGCCGCCGCCGTGCAACTGGACACCACCACGGCCAACGTCTCGCGCGCGGTCTCCAACCTTGAGGCCCACCTGCAAACCCGCTTGCTCAACCGCACCACCCGGCGCATCGCGCTGACCGAAGCCGGCAAACGCTATTTGCTGCGCTGCGAGCAGATCCTCGCCTATGTCGAGGAGGCCGAGGCCGAAGCCAGTGACGCCCATGCGCGCCCGGCCGGGCAGTTGAAAGTGCACACCATGACCGGCATCGGCCAGCATTTCGTTATTGACGCCATTGCCCGCTATCGCCGCACCCATCCCGACGTGACCTTCGACCTGACCCTGGCCAACCGCGTGCCGGATTTGCTCGACGAGGGCTACGACGTGTCCATCGTGCTGGCCAGCGAACTGCCGGACTCAGGTTTCGTTTCCCAGCGCCTGGGCATCACCTACAGCATCGCCTGCGCCTCGCCGGACTACGTCAAGGCCAAGGGCTGCGCACAGCGGCCCCAGGACTTGCTCAACCATGCGTGCCTGCGCCTGGTCAGCCCGGTGGTACAGCTGGACAAATGGACCTTCAACGGCCCTGAAGGCCAGGAAAGCGTGGCGATCAACAGCTCGCCTTTCCTGGTTAACTCGGCCGATGCGATGAAAACCGCGATCACCAGCGGCATGGGCGTCGGCCTGCTGCCGGTGTACGCCGCCATCGAAGGGCTGCGCAACGGCACACTGGTACGGGTGATGCCGACCTACCGTTCCCAGGAGCTGAACCTGTACGCCATCTACCCCTCGCGCCAATACCTGGATGCAAAGATCAAAACCTGGGTGGAATACCTGCGCGGTTCGTTGCCGGAAATTCTGGCGGCGCACCAGGCGGAGTTGGTGGCGTATGAGTTGAGCGGTGGTGTGCGGATGGCGAACTGATTTTGAAATGCTGCTTCCCACCCCCTATAAATTCATTGTGGGAGCTGGCTTGCCTGCGATGACGGTGGATCAGCCAACACAATAGTGGCTGACACACCGTCATCGCAGGCAAGCCAGCTCCCACATGTTGAGTGGAGTTCTGCCATGAAAAAGACTGTCCTGGCCTTCAGCCGTATCACCCCACCGATGATCGAACGCCTGCAACAGGATTTCGAGGTGATCGTGCCCACCCCCAAGTTGGGTGACATCAACGCACAGTTCAACGAAGCCCTGCCCCATGCCCATGGTTTGATCGGCGTGGGCCGCAAGCTGGGCCGCGAGCAGCTTGAAAGCGCGAGCAAGCTGGAGGTGGTGTCCAGCGTGTCGGTGGGCTACGACAACTACGACGTGCCGTACTTCAACGAGCGCGGGATCCTGCTCACCAACACCCCTGATGTGCTCACCGAAAGCACCGCCGACCTGGTCTTCGCCCTGCTGATGAGCAGCGCCCGCCGGGTGGCCGAGCTGGACGCCTGGACCAAGGCCGGCCAATGGAAAGCCAGCGTGGGCGCGCCTTTGTTTGGTTGCGATGTGCACGGCAAGACCCTGGGCATCGTCGGTATGGGCAATATCGGCGCGGCCGTGGCCCGGCGTGGGCGCCTGGGCTTCAATATGCCGATCCTTTACAGCGGCAATAGCCGCAAGACCGCGCTGGAGCAGGAACTGGGCGCGCAGTTTCGCAGCCTGGAGCAGTTGCTGGCCGAGGCGGATTTCGTCTGCCTGGTGGTGCCGTTGAGCGACAAGACCCATCACCTGATCAGCACCCGGGAGCTGGGGTTGATGAAGTCCAGCGCGATCCTGATCAATATCTCCCGTGGGCCAGTAGTGGATGAGCCTGCGCTGGTCGAAGCCCTGCAAACCCAGCGTATTCGTGGTGCCGGGCTGGATGTGTACGAAAAGGAACCGCTGGCTGAATCGCCGTTGTTCCAACTGAGCAATGCGGTGACCCTGCCGCATATTGGTTCGGCCACCGGTGAAACCCGCGAAGCCATGGCCAACCGCGCCGTGGACAACCTGCGCAGCGCCCTGCTGGGCCAACGCCCGCAGGATCTGGTGAACCCACAGGCCTGGAAGGGCTGACACCCCACCCCACTGTAGGAGCGAGCTTGCTCGCGAAAAACGTCAACGATAACGCGCAAAATCTGTTTTAACGCGGCGCTTTGAAGTTCTTCGCGAGCAAGCTCGCTCCTACAGTTTTCGAGGACAAGGTCGATAACGGTGTATAGATCGTCATCCCTGATCCACAGAAGGTTTTTATGTCCACCACCAAAGCCCGCGCAGACTCACTCTCGCTTCTGCTCTTTACCTTGCGCAGCGGCAAGCTGATGGCCATCAACCTGTTGAAAGTCAGCGAGATCATCCCCTGCCCGCCGTTGACCAAGCTGCCGGAGTCCCACCCGCACGTCAAAGGCATCGCCACCTTGCGCGGCGCTTCGTTGTCGGTGATCGACTTGAGCCGCGCCCTGGGTGAAATGCCCTTGCAAGACCCGGATGGCGGCTGCCTGATCGTCACCGATGTCAGCCGTTCCAAACAGGGCCTGCACGTGCAGGCGGTGAGCAAGATCGTGCATTGCCTGACCACCGATATCCGCCCGCCTCCCTACGGCTCCGGCGGCAATCGGGCGTTTATCACCGGGGTTACCCAAGTGGAAGGTGGCCTGGTGCAGGTGCTGGATATCGAGAAAGTCATCCATGGCATCGCCCCGGCACCGATTGAAGCGGCGCCGACCGACCTGACCATGGAAGAAGCCGAAGTGCTGGGTAACGCCCGCATCCTGGTGGTGGACGACAGCCAGGTGGCTTTGCAGCAATCGGTACACACCCTGCGCAACCTCGGCCTGACCTGCCACACAGCCCGCAGCGCCAAGGAAGCCATCGACGTGTTGCTGGAGCTGCAAGGCACGGTTGAACAGATCAACGTGGTGGTGTCGGACATCGAGATGTCTGAGATGGACGGCTACGCCCTCACCCGCACCCTGCGCGAAACCCCGGATTTCAAGGACCTCTACGTGCTGTTGCACACCTCCCTGGACAGCGCGATGAACAGCGAAAAAGCACGCCTGGCCGGTGCCGACTCAGTCCTCACCAAATTCTCATCCCCAGAATTGACCAAATGCCTGGTCGTCGCCGCACAAACCGTGGCGCAAAAGGGCCTGTAAGCCTTGGGCGAGTATTACCAGCTGCTGCGTCGCGACCTCACCGGCAGCCTGCCCGCCCCGCAGTGGCCAGCGGATACCCGGCTGGATCATTATCGCGATGAACTGGCCCCGGCAATCCATGCCGTGCTGCGCATGACCCAGGACCAGGGAGGCGGCCGTGTCGGCCACCTGGATGAGTGGCGCCAGCAGTTCGTCACCGATGCCGAGTACGACCCGACGCTGTGCCTGGTGGCCAGTAACCACGACGGTGTTCTCGCAGTGGCCCAATGCTGGACCAGCGCCTTTATCAAGAACCTGGCCGTACACCCCTGCGCCCAAGGCCAAGGACTGGGCCGCGCCTTGCTGCTGCACAGCTTCCAGGTATTCAAGCAGCGCGGTGAACCCTATGTGGACCTCAAGGTGCTGGAGAGCAACCTGCGCGCCCGGCAACTGTATGAAAGTGCGGGCATGCGATTTGTGCTGCGCGACATCGTATCCAAGGGCTGATCCTCACTGGCGCATAACTTGCTTCCAGAGCCCCTGAGCGGTAGATAGAGGTAAAAACCCGTCACCCCTCAAGCGTGCCCTCTGACCTTGCCTGGTGACAGATCCGCCATGAACACACACTTTTCCTGCGTCGGTTGCGGTAAATGCTGCAGCGACCATCACGTGCCCCTGACCCTCGAAGAAGCCCGCAGCTGGGCGGCGGACGGCGGCAACGTCATCGTTCTGGTCGAGGGCTTTCTCGGCAATGGCCTGGGCCTGCCCCTGCAACAACGGGAACACGCTGAGCGCCGCTCAGTGGTCGTGCCTAGCGGCAATACCGAGGCGTTTGTGGCAATTACCTTTGCCGCCTATAACGCCGGACGCTGCCGGAATCTTGACGAAGACAACCGCTGCCGCATCTACGAACGGCGCCCGCTGGTGTGCCGCATCTACCCGATGGAGATCAACCCGCATATCCCACTGAACCCAAGCGCCAAGGACTGCCCGCCGGAATCCTGGGAGCAAGGCCCTGCACTGATCGTCGGTGGTGAGTTGATGGATGCGCAACTGGCCGAGCTGATTCGCCGTTCACGCCAGGCCGACCGTGATGACGTGCAGACCAAAGAAGCGGTGTGCGCGTTGCTTGGCATTCGCACGACCGCACTCAAGGGCGACGGGTTTACCGCG
This sequence comes from Pseudomonas sp. PA-7-1E, assembly GCF_021605325.1. Lineage (NCBI taxonomy): Bacteria > Pseudomonadati > Pseudomonadota > Gammaproteobacteria > Pseudomonadales > Pseudomonadaceae > Pseudomonas > Pseudomonas sp. PA-7-1E. Next base: position 4,497 of record NZ_WKFA01000054.1, on the reverse strand, counting down.
TACCTGCCGGACATGCAGGCGTTTGCCCAGGCCATTGAACAGGCGGTTGAACTGCCGGCAATGGCCAATGAATGGGTGTTTCATGTGTCGGGGATGGACATCGCTGAACAGGTGCTGGATGCCGGGGCGCGCATTGCCACCGAGGTGCCGGCCAATTATGCGTTTATCTCGTTGAGGGCGGCTTAGGCTACTACGGCCTTATTTTGGCGTAGGTATCTACTCAACTTCAGCGCGACGCTGGACCTGTGGCGAGGGAGCTGCTCCCGCGACGGCCTACCATTCGACGACAATTTCCCTGACGCCCCTCGATCCAACTGTGGGGTGTCAGCTAGATAGTCGCAGGCTGTCAGGCCGTCATCGCAGGCAAGCCAGCTCCCACATTTGGAGCTCGGAGTGTCAGGTAGATAGGCGCCTCTCGGGAACAGAGTTGCACTCACACATTAGCGCTCATGGATGGGCAGGCAACACATCGAGGCGATAGGGCTGGAGGATGCGTTGGTATTCGCCATTGTGCATCAGTTGCTCAAACGCGTGATTAAGCTCATTACGCAACGCGGTATCGGTTTTTCGCACCGCAATCGCCACGCTATTACCCAGCAGGCCAGACGACACAGGCGGCCCCATGAAATTGAAGTCCAAGCCCTGGGGCGTGTCTAGCAGGGCCTCTCGGATCTCCACGGCGCCTTGAAGGGTCGCGTCAATATCGCCCGAAACCAGGCTCTGCACCAGTTGGTCGTTGAGCCAGAAACTCCTGATGATTACCCCTGCCGGCGCCCACTGCGACAGGGCAAAGGCTTCCCGATTACTGCGCACCAGCACCCCGACACGCTTGCCCCTGAGCGACCGTCGATTAGGGCGCAGGCCCGAGGTTTTACGCGCCACCAGCCGAGTGGTGATCGGGTAGAGATCACGGGTGAAACTCACCCGTCGCCGTCGACTGCAGGTGGGCGCCATGCCCATGATCGCGTCGAACTGCCTGGCCTCAAGGGCGGGGAAATTTTCCATGACGATCTGGTCAACCCAGGTACAGCGCACGTTGAGCTGCTCGCACAGGGCATTGCCCAGTTCAATGTTCAGCCCCACCAATTGCCCTTGGGAATTGCGGCTTTGAAAAGGCGGAAAATGTGCAGCGACGGCGAAACGGATTTCACGCCGCGGTTGAACGTCGGCGGCAACGACACTTGTCGAGAGCAAGAGGGCAAGCACCGCACAAAGGTGTATCAGGGCCACGGGAATGTCCTTTTCCGGAAAGCTGACTCACCACGCCCCGATGAGCGTCATCGGGACGAAGCAAACGCTGTGCAAGCTTTCAAGAATCGGTCGCAGACCTACAAGCAGAAATGTCCACGGGCGATGTAGGCAACTGCCTATAACGCACGCAACGCTTTAATCTCAGCGTTTACCCATGGAGCGGCGAGTGCCCGGAGGCGCCATGCCTGGCGTCTTGGTATGGCCGTTCTTGGCGCCGCCTTTGTACCAGGGCTGGCTGGCATTCTTGGCGCCAGCCAGCTCACCCGGTTTGAAGGGGAACTTGAACGCCGGGATCTCGGCTTTTTCAACGCCGTCGGCGGTGGCCGAATCGACGGGGTCAGCCGCGTCGACAGGGGGTTGGGTTGGGGACGTCATAGGGGCTCCGGCGCAGCGATAGGCGTAAAAGCGCCAGTATACGGGGGCAAAGCGGCAAGCGGTAAGCTTCAAGCCACAAGTAAAAAGCGCTAGCTGTCGCGGCTGTCAGTTTGGCGTCACCGTGCTGACCGCATTACCGGGCTATAAAGCAGCTACCCAACCTTCAACTGGCAGCTTGCAGCTTAAAACGTGCAACTGCGCCCGGCGCCTCCCATGCAGATAAAACGAAACACGGCCCTGATGGTGGGCATCCTCTTGGTATTGGCGGTGGCCGCCTGGGCAGTAACACGGCCTGCCAAGCCCCGCCTGGCAGCGGCCACGGCGATCCCGGTACGGGTAGTGAGCGTCGCGCAACAGGACGTTCCCAGGTTTGTCAGCGGCATAGGCTCAGTGCTGTCGTTGCACAGCGTGGTGATTCGCCCGCTGATCGACGGCATCCTCACCCAGTTGCTGGTCAAGGAAGGCCAATCGGTGAAAGCTGGCGATCTGTTGGCTACCATCGACGACCGCTCGATCCGCGCCAGCCTCGACCAGGCCAAGGCGCAATTGGGCGAAAGCCAGGCACAGTTGCAAGTGGCATTGGTCAATCTCAAGCGTTACAAGGCGCTAAGCATCGACGACGGTGTGTCGAAACAGACCTATGACCAGCAACAGGCACTGGTCAACCAGCTCAAGGCCACGGTGCAGGGCAATCAGGCGGCCATTGATGCGGCTCAAGTACAACTTTCCTATACCCAGATTCGCTCCCCGGTCAGTGGCCGCGTGGGCATCCGCAACGTGGACGAAGGCAACTTCCTGCGCATGAGCGACACCCAGGGGCTGTTTACCGTCACCCAACTCGACCCGATTGCCGTTGAGTTCTCGCTGCCACAGCAGATGCTGCCAACCTTGCAGGGCCTGATCGCCGCCCCCACCCGGGCCACCGTCGACGCCTACCTGGGCGCCGACACCGATGGCCAGACCGGCGACCTGCTCGGCGAAGGCCACCTGAGCCTGATCGACAACCAAATCAGCTCCACCACCGGCACCCTGCGGGCCAAGGCCGAGTTCAGCAACCCGGCGCATAAGCTATGGCCGGGACAACTGGTGACCATCAAAATCCAGACGGCCCTCGACAAGAACGCCCTGGTGGTGCCGCCGACCGTGGTGCAGCGTGGGCTGGACTCACATTTCGTGTACCGCGTAAACGCTGACAAAGTCGAGGTGGTACCGGTGCAAGTCGCCTACCAGAACAGCGACATCAATATCATCAAAGGCGTGCGGGCCGGCGATGTGCTGGTCAGCGATGGGCAATCTCGGCTCAAGGCCGGTGCGCAGGTGGAGGTGCTCAAGGAGCCGCCGCAAGTGATCCACACCGCCGACGCCCAGGTGCAGCCATGAGCGCAAGCCGGTCGCCCTCAGCCTGGTGCGTTGATCACCCGGTCGCCACCCTGCTGTTGACCTTCGCGTTGGTGTTGCTGGGGATTATTGCCTTCCCGAACCTGGCCGTCGCGCCACTGCCGGAAGCGGAATTCCCGACCATCCAGGTTACCGCGCAACTTCCTGGCGCCAGCCCGGACACTATGGCCTCATCGGTGGCCACGCCTCTTGAGGTGCAGTTCAGTGCCATCCCCGGCATGACCCAGATGACCTCCAGTAGCGCCTTGGGCTCCAGCCTCTTGACCCTGCAGTTCACCCTGGAAAAAAGCATCGACACCGCCGCCCAGGAAGTCCAGGCCGCGATCAACACCGCGTCCGGCAAGCTGCCCAGCGACATGCCGAGCTTGCCTACCTGGAGGAAGGTCAACCCGGCAGACAGCCCGGTGTTGATCCTCAGCGTCAGCTCCAGCAGCATGCCCAGCACCGAGCTGAGCGACTACGTGGAAACCCTGCTGGCGCGCCAGATCAGCCAGATCGACGGCGTCGGCCAGATCAACATCACCGGCCAGCAACGCCCGGCGATTCGCGTGCAGGCCTCCCCTGACAAGCTCGCGGCCATTGGCCTGACGCTCGCCGATATACGCCTGGTCATCCAGCAGTCGAGCCTCAACTTGGCCAAGGGCGCGATCTATGGCGACAACAGCGTGTCCACCCTGTCGACCAACGACCAGCTGTTTCACCCTGAGGAATACGGCCAACTGATCGTTTCCTACAAGAACGGTGCGCCGGTTCAACTGCGTGATATCGCCAACGTCGTCAACGGCTCGGAAAACGCCTACGTACAAGCCTGGTCCGGCGATACGCCTGGGGTGAACCTGGTGATTTCGCGCCAGCCCGGCGCCAACATCGTCGACACCGTCGACCGCATTCAAGCCGAGCTGCCGCGCCTGCAAGGCATGTTGCCGGCCTCGGTGCAGGTCAGCGTGTTGACCGATCGCACCAAGACTATCCGCGCCTCACTGCACGAAGTGGAAATGACCCTGCTGATCGCCATCCTGCTGGTGGTGGCGGTGATGGCGTTGTTCCTGCGTCAACTGTCGGCGACGCTGATTGTGTCTGCGGTGCTGGGTGTCTCGCTGGTGGCCAGTTTCGCCCTGATGTATGTGATGGGGTTCAGCCTGAACAACCTGACCCTGGTGGCCATCGTGATCGCCGTGGGCTTTGTGGTGGACGATGCGATTGTGGTGGTGGAGAACATCCATCGGCACCTGGAGGCAGGCATGGGCAAGCGCGAAGCAGCGATCAAGGGCTCGGGTGAAATTGGCTTTACCGTGGTATCCATCAGCTTCTCGCTGGTAGCAGCGTTTATTCCGCTGTTGTTCATGGGCGGTGTGGTCGGGCGGTTGTTCAAGGAATTTGCGTTGACGGCCACCGCGACCATTCTGATTTCAGTGGTGGTTTCGCTGACATTGGCACCGACGCTGGCCGCCTTGTTCATGCGTGCCCCTACCC